>JADYYF010000079.1 GCA_020853795.1 Candidatus Zixiibacteriota bacterium | reverse complement strand
TGCGCTGGGCGGGCGGACTGGTGCTGGATATCCGCACCGACATCGAAGGCAAGGAAACTTCGTCCTTTAAGAATCGACTCCGTGAACTGCAACAAGCCATCGCGCGCCCCTTCGGCCATGAGATCATTACCTGCCGCATGCCCAAGGAAAATGCGCTGACCCTCTACCGTACCGCGCGACCCGGAGTGCCGACACTGCTTATTCCGGCTTAGACCGCCTTCCGCACCAGGCCGGGCAGAACGCAAATCTCTATGCTTGAACGCCGCATCTCCTTCGACCGACCTGCCGGCGCTTGCAGCGTCCGCCGGGCACGACTCAGCGACCTGGACCGCATCGTTGAACTCGAAAACCTCAGTTTCGAATTTGATCTATTCACCCGCGCCCACTATCGCTACCTGATGGTCAAAGCTAATTCCGTGGCCCTCGTGCTCGAACGCAACGGCCGGCTCATCGGCTCGGCGGTGCTGCTCTTTCGACGCAATGCCCGCAACGCTCACCTCTACACCATCGCGATCCGTCCCGATATGCGCGGGCGCGGATATGGTGCGCGCTTACTGAAGGTCTGCGAAGGCATCGCCCGTCGCCGCAGCTGCTACCGGTTGACTCTGGAGGTGCGGGCGGATAATCGCGCCGCTAAGAAGATGTACAAGAAAGCGGGTTATTCCATCCTCGAACGTGTCGAGGCCTACTACGAAGATGGCTGCGATGCGCTCCGCCTGATGCGGGTGATCTGAGCGACTGCCGCGTCTTGCCCGAAACTCAGACTTCGAATTCGTTCCGGCAGAAGTAAGAATGCACCGCCCCGTCGCTCTGACGCTCGGAGTAGACGGCGAATCTCTTCTTGGCGACGGCGTCCAGAAGCGGCGCCGGCACAAACGGAGTAATCAGTTCATACACCTTCCCGGCCGCCAGTTTCTGCAGATCAGACATCACGCGGTTAAGCGGGTGCTCGCCCGCTTCCAACAGTGGCGTAGCATCGAGCGACTGCGCGATCCGATCCGCTGCCAACCAGCCCGGCTTACCGGTGACTGCGTCACTCTTCTCCTCACTTTGCCACTGCGCTTCAATTCCCAACTCGCCTCTCAGCGTGTTGATCAGCGTGCCGATCGCCACATCGCCGATCTTCGCCACCTGTTGTAATGTGGCCACCTTGGCGACCGTCTTGCGCAGCAGCGGATTGCGCAGCTTGGCGTAAGCCGGCGACAGCTTCATCAGCGGCGCCTCCAACTGCGGGAAACGATCGAGCAACGGGCCGATCTTGGTGTCGGGCGTGATTGTCAGAATCTGATCTTGATTCGTCATCGGACGGGCTCCTTCTCATCCTTCGCGTACGACAGTAATCGCTGCTCTCCGCTCAGCGCGCGCTTCTCCGTCAGATCCTGGCTGACCTCCAGCGTGCCGAGGTAATTGCCCTGCTTGTCGCGCAGCGCGAAATATTCGATATGAATGAATTTGCCTTTGAGATTAATCCAGAACGGCGCGCGTGTCTCGCGGCCCGACTTGAAATCCTCCAGGATCCTCTGCACGATATGCACGCTCTGCGGCGGATGGCACAACTGCACCTGCCGGCCGAGGATCGCGCGATTGCGGTCGAAAATCCGTTCCCGCCCCTGCGTGAAGTAGCGCACGGTGTCGTCCTTGTCCACGAACGTCAGATCAAACGGAATCGTGTTCAAAATGGCGTTCAGTTCCGTGGGCGTCATGCTGCCGGACGGCAACTGGATCCGCCCCGCCGCGGAGACGCCTTCGCCGGCGGTCACCTCGACTCCCGATGGCTGCCACTCGTCTTTCGGATCGTACAAGCAGAATCCGATCTCGAGACTCTGGCTGTAAACCTGCCACCACTCCTGCTCGGTGAGAGTGTCAAGGCACATCGGGAAGAGAATCTGCTCCTCCTTGAAGATCATGTCGGCGATGCCGTCCGCGGCCGGTTTGAACACCAGCTCCACCAGCGTTCGTGCCTCGTCGACCGACAGTTCGGTCGCATGCTCGAACGTCTCGATCGCCGTCCGCAGCAACTCGCGAATCTGGTCGTGCTTCCCCCACATCACGGTCGGCGGGCCGGTAATGCCGTGTTGCTCCAGAAACGGGAAGACGAGATTCTCTTTCCGTCGGTAGTGCTTGTCAATATCTGAGAGCTTGTGCAGGTTGACGCGGATTTCGGCCACCGCCTGCGTCACCGCCGGTGCATCACTCGATTTCCGGATGACCTCATAGCTGCGCTCCAGTGCCGACAACTCCCACTCAATCGCGCGATTCTCTCTCAAAAACGTGTCCACCGGATGCCCCGCCGGTGCGGTCTTGGCGCCGCTCTGATCGATGTCCCCCTTCAGCACCGCGCTGTGGATGTCGCACAGCTTGAGCACTTCGGTGAGGGGCAGTCCCTCTTCAATGAGTTCCTTCTCGACGACCATCACCTCGTTGTAGGGCACCTGGCCCAGCACGCGCTTGAGTTGCGTCTTGACCTGCTCCGGCGCCTCTCCCTTGTGCAGTTGCAGGATCAGGTGCTTGAGCAGCTCCCTGCGCTTCTCGGCATTGTTAATCAGTTCGCTCATCTACGTCCTTCACTTCCAATTATCGTTGTGGTGCTCCGACCGGGACTTGTGGGCTCTGCTCGTGCATCCGCCCCAATCCTTCGGCATCGGTCGGATGACCGTAACCTTCGAGATATTGCTGATGGTGAATATATTCTTCCGTCGTGACCCGGTTCTGCCAGTAGCCGGTCAGCATGCCGAGTCCGGTGATGGCGACAAAAATTCCCACCGTCGCGATCGCCGTCCACCGCTTATGCACCGGCTTGCGGGTAATCAGCGATTTGACCTCCAGCGTGTCGGCCACCGGGCACACGTCGACGCAACTCATGCAGGAGGTGCATTCATCCGACCACACCGTCTTGACCTTGTCGACCTTGATAAACGCCGGACACTTGAGCGCGCACTTGCCGCAGTCGATACACGACACCGGATCGCGCTTGATCTTGTGCGGCGACAGAAACGAAGTGATCCCCAGCAGCGCGCCGTACGGACACAAATTGCGGCACCAGAATCCGCGAAACGGAATCGACAGTAGCACCAGGATACCGATTACGATCAGCGCGAACTGCGAGATCTGTGCGAAGAAATAGTACATCTTGATGTCGGCGACGATATTGTACGGGCTGTCGAGAAAAGCCTGCAGCGCCAGTCGCCCCATTGAGAAGAAGATCGCGTAGACGAAAAACGCCAGCAGCAGGTACTTGAGCGAGCGCAGTGGATAGTCCAACCAGCGCGGCATTTTCAACCGCCGGCGGAAGATCTTCTCGCCCAGATCGCCCAGTGCCTCCGAAATCAACCCCACCGGACATAACCACGAGCAGAAGGCTTTCCCGAACACTATCGACAGCGCAATAATCGCGACCAGAATCACCAGCCCCGCCGGATGCGCCGGATGAATCTCACCGGAGAGGAGGAAATAGTACAGGCTCATCAGCGAGCTGATCGGCAGGAAACCCTCCACGCCCGGGGGGCGCTCGCTATAGGCCGCCGTGCCGCCCGATTCGAGGTATTTGACGAAGAAGTGGAATTCGATGCCGATCCAGACGCACAGCAGTGCAAACGCAATCTGTACCGCCAGCCGCCACTTCTGAATCGGCTTCTGCCGATTCTTGACGACCTTTGGCTTCGCCATGCCTGTTTGCGCACCGCTGTGGAGTTGGGCAGTACTGCCCGGCGACTGCCGCTTATCGACCTGGTGGTTGCTTTCGTTCACGATTCACTCCTGACGGCTACCGCATCTGCGTGCATCTTGCCGTCGCTGATAGAATCGGATAATGGGCTTGTTTAGTCCTTGATTTAAGTCAAGCGGTCAGAGCTTTTCACCGCTCGCGATCGCATCCAGCAGGGCCGGATCGAGGATGGTGATGCGTTTGTTGTCGACGGCGATCGCCTCCAAGTCCTTGAGTTTCTTGAGGCTGCGCGAGAGCGTTTCGCTGATCGTGCCGAGCTGGCTGGCCAATTCCGCCTTTGTCACATCAAGGTCAAAAGTGTCGGCCGCCAGTTTCTGCCTCTGCCGCAGGATGAAATTCGCCAGCCGCGCCGGTACCTCGCGCAACGAGAGATCTTCCAACTTCACGGTAAATTCCCGCAGCCAGCGTGAAAGACTGGCAATGATCTTGAGTGATATCGCCGGATAACGCGTGATCAACTGCACGAACTGGTCCTTGGGAATGAACGCGACCTCGGAGTCCTCGCCGGCCACGGCATTGGCCGGAAACGTCTTGCCGCGAAAAATCGCCGCCTCGGCGAACATCTGCCCCGGCGTGATCTGATGCAGCGTGAATTCCTTGCCGTCCAGTGCCGACTTGTAGATCCGTACTCGCCCGGACAGTAAAACGAAGAACCCCGTCGCCGGATCGCCTTCAAAGAACAGCATCTGCCCGGCATCGACCCGGCGAAACTGCGTGATCTCCGCCAGCGCGGCAAACTCATCGCCGTCAAGTTCCTGAAAGAGAAAAGTCTTCTGTAGCAGACTGCGTTTCGGCATGGCTGATGAATAGCCCATCCAGCCTTTGCGGACAAGCCAAATCTGCCGGCCCGTGTTGACCGAGCAGGCTACGTCTGGAAAACCGAGAATATCGATAAGAGCCAGTAGCCCACCGTGATTCTGTAGCCCACCCGGAGCGCCAGCGAAGGGTGGGATCACTCTTTTCCCCTCACAGAAACTCGAAAAAAGGGTTGCCACTGTCTTGTTATCCGATTAACTTGTGAAAAGATTCACATCGCCGGTTGGCGGTGCGAATAGCAGTCCAGTGTCAGGTCGCGCTGCGCGGGGTGAGGCGCTCAAGGGCATGTGTTCGATGTGCGCTGTTGCGACCTGACACACAAGAAACGCTCGGCGCTCCCTGCTCACTCCCCTCGGGGACTGAGTCGGACGTCGCTTGGCGCGATTGTCGACTGCGTCTGATGGAGCTGTCAGTGCGAGGAGCGAACGCGGAGCCGCCTTGGCCTCGTTCGCGATGACGGCGACCATCCCGTTTCAATCCTTCCTTTCGGGAGAGGGGAAGTGGTGAGGCTTCATTCGATGATTGTTCTTCTTCCTCATAAAGCGAGTCAACCATGAAACAACTTCTATCGGGCAATGAAGCGGTGGCACGGGGGGCGTTCGAGGCCGGCGTTAAGATGGCGGTGGGCTATCCCGGCACACCCTCAACCGAAATTCTTGAAACGATGGCCGTCCGACATCGCTCAGTCTATTCGCAGTGGTCGCCGAACGAGAAAGTCGCCTTCGAGGTCGGCATCGGCGCTTCCATTGGCGGCGCCCGCGCCCTGGTCACCATGAAGCATGTCGGCCTCAATGTGGCCGCCGATCCGCTGATGACCTTTGCTTACACCGGTGTCAATGGCGGCTTCGTCGTCGTCTCCGCTGACGACCCGGAAATGCACTCCTCCCAGAACGAACAAGACAATCGCATTTTCGCCCGCTTCGCCAACATCCCCTTCCTTGAACCCGCCGACTCCCAGGAATCCAAGGACATGCTGGTGGCGGCGTACGAAATCTCCGAGCGCTACGATACGCCCGTTATGCTCCGCATGACCACCCGCATTTCGCACACCCTCGGCATTGTCGAACTCGGCGAACCGGTCAACCTGAAAGAGCGCAAATTCGTCAAGTCGCCCGAAAAGTACGTGATGATTCCCTCCAACGCCCGCGTGCGCCACGTCGTCGTCGCCGAGCGACTCAAGGAACTCGCCAAATATTCTGAGGTCACGCCGTTCAACCGCGTCGAAAGCAACGGCTCCAATATCGGGATTATCTCCGGAGGCGTGGCCTACCAGTATGCCAAGGAAGTGGCGCCGCGGTTTGACTACTTCAAGATCGGTTTCGGCTACCCCTTGCCCCTCGATGCCATCCGCAAATTCGTCGAACAGCACGAACGGGTGCTGGTTGTCGAGGAACTTGAACCGGTCTTCGAGGACCAAATCAAGGCTGCCGGCATCTGGGTCGAAGGCAAGAAATTCTTCGGCGCTCTCGGAGAGCTGTCACCCTCGCGGGTCGCGCAGGGTCTGAAGGACGCCGGCCTGATCGACGAAGTCGTCAAACCGGAAATCACTCAGGAAGAGCTCTTCCCGCGTCCGCCGGTGCTCTGTCCCGGCTGTCCGCACCGTGGCGCGTTTATGGCCCTCAAGAAACTCGGCGTCGCCGTCACCGGCGATATCGGCTGCTACACGCTCGGCGTGCTCAAACCGCTCAACTCGCTCGACACCTGCATCTGCATGGGCGCATCGATCGGCAACGCCATCGGCATGGAGAAAGTGAAGGGCTCTGAGAAGGGCACCGTCGCCGTGATCGGCGATTCCACCTTCTTCCATTCCGGCATCACCGGCCTGCTGGATGCCGTTTACAACCAGTCGAACGTCACCGTCATCATCCTCGACAACCGCGCCACCGCCATGACCGGCGGCCAGGAACACCCCGGCACCGGCCATACTTTGATGGGCGATCCCGTCGGGCGGGTCGATCTGCACGAACTGGTTCAGGCGCTCGGCGTCAAGAATTTCGAGGTGGTCGACGCCTACGACTACGACGCGACCCTCGCCTGCATCAAGCGCCAGATGGAAACCCCCGGGCCTTCCGTCATCGTGACCAACCGCCCTTGCGTACTGATGCCGAAACGCATCATGGACGAACCCTATGTCATCGACGCCGAACTCTGTAACGCCTGTTCCGCCTGTTTTCGGATTTCCTGCCCGGCCATCGCCGCCTCGCACGAAACCAACGAACACGGCAGTCCCAAGGCCATCATCGACGAAACGCTCTGCACCGGCTGTACGCTCTGCGCGCAGATTTGCCCCACCGAGGCGATCGTGCTCAAGAGCCAGTTTGTGAAAGTGTAACGGAGGTAGCCCATGACCAAGCAAGCTTATGACATTCTCATCGTCGGCGTCGGCGGCCAGGGCGTTCTGCTCGCCTCCGAAATCATTTCCGAGGTCGCCATGCACGCCGGTCTCGACGTCAAAAAATCGGAAATCCACGGCATGTCCCAGCGCGGCGGCGTCGTCACCTCGCACGTCCGCATCGGCCCCAAAGTCTATTCGCCGACCATCCAGCAGGGCGAGGTGGACATCCTGATGGGCTTCGAGAAAGCTGAAGCCCTTCGTTTCGCCGGTTGGATGAAAGCCGCCGGCACCGTCATCGTCTCGCACACGACGCTCGTGCCCGCGATTGTGACCTCGACCAAGGGCCTGCATTATCCTGAGGACGCCATCGACGACCTCAAGAAGAAGATTCACAACGTGATTGACGTCGAGGCCGACAAAATCGCCGCCGAATTGGGCAATCCGCGCCTGGTCAACACGATTCTGATCGGCGTGCTTTCGAACCTGCTGCCCTTTGACGAGAAGCTCTGGACTGACACCATCAAGTCGCAGGTGAAAGAAAAATTCGTCGCCGTCAACCTGCAGGCCTTCGCCCGCGGACGGTCAATCCACCTGGCGGCGGTATCACCGTAGGGGCGACCCTTGCGCTCGCCCAATGCTGCGACGTCACTGTATTTTTCGCGCCGTCAGGAATCCGTTCCTGACGGAAGCGGCGAGACTCATCGGCAGCGGTTAGATACATGAGATTGGCTGCACGTGTTGCTGGTGTAGAGGCGAACGATCCGATGTTCAGAGAAGAAGGGAGTATGCTAATTCCGAAGTTCGTAATTCTGATATTGAACGCGATTTGCATGCAGACTGCGGTTGTGCTCGGTGAGGTCTCACTCAGTGGAGATGCGGACAGAGATGACTACAATGTATATCGTCAAGCACTGATTGTCCTGTCTCCAAATGATTCGGGACCGTCAAGATGGTTGGTGGCTGACTCAGTAGTGTCTCTTGGCATATACTCCGGATTTGGAGATCGATTTCGCAGAAACATGGATCTGGACAGCACCATGGCTCGGGACTACGATCGCAAGAATCAAGCACGCTGTGTACTCGATTCTTTGACTCTCCCAGCCGATGGCTTGGTATGCTTTCGGTTTAACGAATACCTTGAGTCCGTTGGAAAGCCTTTTTGGACGAGTTTTCGGGAAGACTTTCCGAGTTTCCGCGGTTTCGTCCGGCTGTCTCGGGTTGGCTTCAACGCTGATCGAACACTCGCGCTGCTATTTTGCGAGACAAGCTGCGGCAGTCTCTGCGCTGAAGGGCAGTTCATGATCTTTCGACTCGTCGAAGGGAACTGGCAGTTGCTGATTCGACGTGTGCTCTGGGTAAGTTGACCTCGGTGGCAACTTGCCATTCATGCGCATGACATCCGGAGCTACTTGGCACCAGTAATCATCAATTCGGTATATGCAGTTTGACAAGGATACCCCTATGCCCACCTACCTCATCATCATCAACCCCGGCTCAACCTCGACCAAGGTCGCGTTGTTCGACGGGGATAAGAAAATCGCCGAAGAAACCATTCGGCACGACGCCCACGATCTGGCGCAATTCGACAACGTCGCGGATTCGTTCGAGTACCGCATGAACAACATCAATCCCTGGCTGGACGGTCTCGGCGTCGACCTGAAACAGGTGAAAGCCGTCGTCGGCCGCGGCGCGCCGGTCAAGCCCCTCGCCGGCGGCTCCTACGCCATCAGCACGCAAATGCTGGACGACCTGCGTACCATGAAATACTCCAACCACGCCTCCAACCTCGGCGCCATCATCGCCCACCACCTCGGCGAGCGTTTCGGCGTGCCCTGTATGATCACCGACCCGATCACTACCAACAATTTCACCGACATCGCGCGCGTATCCGGCATTCCCGAAATCCAGCGCAAATGCCGCGTGCACGCGCTCAACATCAAGGAAGTCTGCCGCCGCGAAGCCGCCAAAACCGGCAAGAAGCTCGAAGAGGTCAACTACGTGTGCGCCCACATGGGCGGTGGTGTCAGCGTCGCCGCGCTCGAGGGCGGCCGCGTCGTCGATGTCAACGACGCGCTGCTCGGCATGGGGCCCTATTCCCCTGACCGCTGCGGTGCGCTCCCGATCGGCCCGCTGGTCAAACTCTGCTATTCCGGCAAATTCACCGAGAAGGAGTTGCTCGACAAACTGTCGCGCAAATCCGGTTTGGTGGCCTACATCGGCGCCGCCGACCTGCGCGAGTGCGAGAAGATGATCCGCGAGGGCGACGAGAAGGCGCTGCTCTACTTCAACGCAATGGCCTACCAGATCGCCAAGGAAATCGGCCAGGCAGCAGTGGTACTCAAAGGTAGATACGAAGCCATTGTCCTGACCGGCGGCATGGCCAAGTCACAACGCCTGGTGGATGAAATCAGCAAGTACGTCGGCTTCCTCGGCAAAGTGATCGTCGTTGGCGGCGAATTCGAGATGGAAGCCCTCGCCGCCGCCGGCATGCGCTTCCTCTCCGGCCAGGAGCAATTGAAAGACTATTAGCGACGCACGTGTCCAAATTCCCCTCTTGAGAGGGGTGGATCGAGCCCGCCTGACAAAGCGCAGAGCCATCTCCACCGCTCCGTTCGTCAAGCTGCCACTCCTGCCTCCCCTCTGGCGGGCTCGAGACGGGGTGTGTCCTTCGCCACCATACCGCTTCCACTGAGTCTCCCCACCCGCATCGCAACAAAGCCAGTTGTTCTCCTGTTGCGTCGAGTCTTTTCGTCCTCCACAGCCGGCATCCAACCCGCGCCTCATGAGCATCCACTTCACTCGCCGAAACCAATTCCCCCTCAGCAAAGTGGCCAGGGGTTGTATATGTTGCTGTCCGCTCCAGCCACTACCTTCGAGCGTTCCGAAGCTGACACTTCAAACGACGAGCCGCATTGTCCTCCCCTCTCCTCCTGGGAGAGGGGCCGGGGGTGGGGGTGCCTCCCTCCTCAATCCTTGACCCGCACCCGCGCCGACAATACATTTCCTCGTCACAGGATGTGACCGCACGCATGAACCAATTCCCCAAACGCCGTCCCGACCTGCTCGTGCAGGTAGAACGTGTCCAGGAGGTTGACTACTACACCGTCAAGTCCCCCGACACCGGCAAGTTCATCCGTCTGCGCGAGCCGGAATTCGGCCTCCTCAACCTCCTTGATGGCGCTCACTCTTTTGCCGACATCGCCGACGAATTCATCCGCACCTTCAACCTGACGATTACCCCGCCGGCCGTCGAGCAGTTCGCCGAGAGCCTCGGCAAACTCGGCTTTCTGGAAGGCGTAGAAGCCACCCGCCGCGAAGCGCGCAAATCGATACTCTTCGTCAAACTCAAAGCGTTCAACCCTGACGCCTTCCTCAATCGCACCTATCCGCTGGTCAAATGGCTCTACTCCTCGCCGGCCGTCGCCTTGCAGATCTTGCTGATCATCATCGGCATCAGCGTCTTCTTCGCCAATCTCGAGAATTTTCCCTTCAGCCTGATGGCGATCCTGACTGCCGGCGACGTCGTCACGATCATCGTCGCGCTCTTTATCGTCATCACCGTGCACGAATTCGCCCACGCCTACGCCTGCAAACGTTACGGCGGCGGCGTTCGCGAGATGGGTTTCCTGCTGCTCTATTTCCAGCCCGCCTTCTACTGCAATCTCTCGGATGCCTATCTCTTTCCCAAGAAACAGCAGCGCCTGATCGTGATGTTTGCCGGCGTCTTCTTCCAACTGCTCCTCTGGGCGCTCTTCGCGCTGCTGTGGCGGCTGACGATCGAAGGGGTCTGGCTCAACCGCGTCTTCTACTGGACCGCCGCCGTCTGCTTCGCGACTTTGGTTTTCAACCTGAATCCCGCGATCAAACTCGACGGCTACTACCTCCTCGCCGACTACCTGCAAATCCCGAATCTGCGCCAGAAGGCCTTCAATCACATCTGGACCCGAATCAAAGTTCGCCTTTTCGGCTGCGCTGACGACGCGCTCCTGCAGCCCGGCGCCCGCGAACGCAAAATCTACTGGCGCTACGGCATCCTCTCTTTGCTCTACTCGGTCGCGCTCATCAGCTTCATCGTCTACCGCGGCGGCCAGTTCTTGATCGGCCACTGGCGCGGCACCGGATTTGTCTTGTTCGTCGCTCTTTGTTTCCTTATTTTTGGACAACCAATTGCGACATCAGCCGGACGCCTCAGGGATGTATGGCGTGAAAGGAAGCAGGTCTGGATGAAACCGAAGCGCATCGTCGGTTACGGCGTGACGCTGGTGATAGTCGTATTGCTCGCGCTGCTGATCCGTGTCGGGCAAACCTCCGGTGGGGCAGCGCACCTGATCGCTGCCGAATCGTTTGTCGTCACTCGCGTAGCCCCCGCACTGCTCGAAAGCTCGCATTATCGCGGCGGCGTCCTCGAGAAAAACTCCGCCAAGGTCTTCCAACTCTCCGCCTCCGATTTCGCCGTCACCCAAATCCAGCCGCTGGTGTCGGTCGGCGATACCGTTGCCGCCGGTGACACGTTGCTGATCATCAACTCGACCCTCAACAGCGGCCTGCTGGCGGAAGCCGAGTCCGACCTCAAGAAGGCTGAAGCCGACCGCCGCCTACTGCTCTCCGATCCCAAGGCCGAGGAGGTCGCCAAGAAGCGCTCGGAGATCAAGGAAGCCGAGGCCAAATACGAGGCCGCGCGCAAAGAATTCAATCGCGTCAAAGAGCAGCACGCCAAGCAACTGATCTCGGAGTCGGAATACGAGCGCGCTTCCGCCGCTTTCAATGTCGCCAGCTCAGTCTGGGACACCCGCAAAAGCGAACTGAAACTGCTGCGGTCCCAGCCCAAAGCCGAAGAGGTTGAGCGCAGCGACGCCGAGATCGAAAAACTCAAATCGCGCGTCCAGTATCTGACCGATCAGTTTAATGCTTCCGTCATCCTCAGCCCGTTCAACGGTGTGCTGGTCGGCGTTTCCGAGACCAAGGATCTGCTGCATCTGGCGCGTATGGACTCGCTGGTGGTGGAAGTTGATCTTGATGAAGCCGACCTCGATATCCTCTCTACCAACTCGAATGTCGAGCTGCGCGTCAGTGCTTTTCCCGGCGTCAAACACCATGGCGTCGTCACCAAGCTGGCGCTCGCGCCGCATCTGAAAGCGGTAGCGACCGTGCCGAACGACGACCACCATTTGCTGCCGGAAATGACCGGATATGCCAAGGTCGACTGCGGCAAGATTTCCATTGCCGGACTCGTGTGGCGCAAGATTTCCCGCTTCTTCCGCCTTGAATTTTGGTCGTGGTTTTAGAACAGGAGAAGCCCAGACGTAAAGTCAGCTTCGTCGCGATCTACACGACGATCTTGCTGCTATTGGTGGCAATGACCGCCTACGTCTTGTTTTTCAGCTCCGACGCGACGGGGAATGAAGGGGTCTTCGCGGTCTTGATTACTGCGCTGGTCGCAATCAGCCCGGTCAGCCTGATCCTCGGCCTCCTCAGCGTTTGGGGCGCCAAAGCCCACCCGCAGCGGCGTTGGCTCTATTTGCTGCTCGCGTTTGTCTTCTTCCTGCACGTCCTCTTTTCCCTCTACTGCATTATCCGCTACTTGTCGTTCTGATTTCTTCTCAGATCTCGATCTGTGGCCGGCAATCGCTGGCAACTGCTGCCGCCGGACTAGTGACGGCAACCATCTCGGCTGTCTCGCGTCGCTGCCGCTGCGAATTAGTGCGCGGCCGGTGCTCGCAACTGAGGATCAGCACAATCAGCGCCAGCGAGATGAAACTCACGAGGTGGTAGGGGCTGACAAGGACACGTAAGCTCAACATGTTCCGCTCCGGTATTTCGCTTGTTATCCAGAATACAGATCTTTGGATCAAGACCGGATTGTAGAGCAGAGGAAGTGCCGAAACCGCAGGGAATCCTGAGCGAAGGTAAGTTGTTGTGCGCCAACGACGGCCGACGCATCGACGCGGGTTCGAGCGGAAACTTGAAGCGACCCGGCAGTTCAATCCTTGAGCGGCTGTTCAGCGATTGCCGGCGCTAATTGCTTAGCTGCTCCTGGATGGCAGCGGCATCGAAATTAACCCGGTGATCGTAAGTAAACATCCGGATTGTGCCCGACTTGCCGACGACAACCAGCAGCGGGAAATCGGCGACGCCGAAATCACGCATGAAAACGGCTGCGGTATCACTGTAAATCGGAAAGGTCAAACCATTGTGCTTGGCGTACGCTTCGAGATTCTCCGGCTCGCCGAAGGAAATCCCGACGACGCGCTCGCGGGGAATCTTGCCTTCATCGATCAGGCCCTGCCATTTCTTGGTCATGCTCTCGCACGGTGGACAACCGGGCTCAAGAAACATGAAAATCGACCCGTTACCGGAGTACAAGCGGGAGGTTGGAATCGCTCCCGGCGCGGTCGACACCAACTCCAAATTCGGAAAGGTCGATCCGACGAGGAGCTTGGATGATGGCCCCTGGGAATAAAGAAAATCGCGGTCCTGCGCCGCCCGCATCTCGCGAAACGTCATGCCGAGATATACGCCGACGGCAGCGAGCGCCAGAACTAACGCCCCCAGCCCGGCCTGCTTGAGAATTCGCTTCATCATGACTTGGAACCGTAATCACTCATCGTTTTCAGTTGGCAAACAATCCGGCGGGGTCCGGCCGAAACCGTCACCCCGCCGGGCGATGCATTGGCATTCGATCAACAGGGCTGATCGCCTGCCTAGCAGGTAATGATGGCCGGGCAATAAATCACACCGCCGGCCGGCTTGCAGACTTCTACGCCAAAGCTGTTGATACAGCACTTCAGCGGCGTACCTTCACAACTACACTTGTAGTAGCAGGGACCGGCATCGGCTGTCGGAGCGGTGGCGCCAAAAATAAAAGCCGCGACAAAAACCACGAGGAGAACACCAAGGACTTTACGCATCAGATATCACCTCCCTCCACTGTAAAGCTGGATGAATTACGATAAAAAGGATCGTACCAGTCTGTCAAGAGTTTAATTAGCAGATTTGCTGACGACATAACATCTTCTCGCTGACAGGCAAATGCTTTGGCCCCTTCCGCCGATACCATGAGAGATGAATCTCAGAATCAGTCCATCGGAACGGCCGGCCGACGCGGCAAGGAAAAGCCAGGTGAACCAAGTCAAATTCTGCTTCGGAATCCATAATCATCAACCGGTCGGCAACTTCGGCTGGGTCATCGAAGAGGCCTACCAGAAATCATACCTGCCGTTTCTTCAGCTTCTGTCGCGCTATCCCGATTTCCGCATCTCGTTGCATTTCACCGGCGTGCTGCTGGAGTGGATCAAGCAGTACCATCCCGACATGTTCGATTTACTCGGCTCGCTCATCAATCGCCGGCAAGTGGAACTGCTCACCGGCGGCATGTACGAGCCAATTCTGCCGGCGATCCCCGACCGCGACAAGCGCGGGCAGATCGAGATGCAGACTGAGTTCATCCGCCGCGAATTCGGCGTGACGCCGATCGGCATGTGGCTGGCCGAACGTGTCTGGGAGCCGACGCTGCCGATCCATCTGCGCGCCGCCGGTGTGAAGTACACGATTCTCGATGATATCCATTTTCGTTACTCCGGCCTTTGTGCCGACGAACTGGATGGCTACTACCTGACCGAAGACCAGGGCGCCGCCCTCGGCCTGTTCCCCATCGCCAAACGCCTGCGCTATACGATTCCCTTCGCCGATCCCGACGCCACCGTCAGTTACCTGCGCGGTCTTGCCGGCGGCGATGGCCACCGCCTTGGCGTCTACGCCGACGACGGCGAAAAATTCGGCGTCTGGCCGAGAACCTACGAACATTGTTTCGTCGATGGCTGGCTCGAACGATTCTTGCGCACCATCAGCGAGAATCTCGACTGGATCGAAATGCTCACCTTCGGCGAGGCCTTCGCCCAATTGCCGCCGCGCGGCCGAGTCTACCTTCCGACCGCTTCCTATTCCGAGATGAACGAATGGGCTATGCCGGCGGATGTGATCGAGCATTACGACGATTTCGTTCATCGGCTGAAAGAACTCCACCTTTTCGATGCCCATGAGGCATTCATCAAGGGCGGCTACTGGCGCAACTTCCAGACCAAGTATGCCGAGAGCAACCTGCTCCACAAGCGGATGCTCTACGTCAGTGAACTGCTGGAACGCAGCCGCAAAAGTTTGACCCTCGAGGACTACGAATCCGCCCGCCAACTGCTCTTCGCCGGCCAATGCAATTGCCCCTACTGGCACGGCGTCTTCGGCGGCCTCTACTTGCCCCACCTGCGCGGTGCCGTGTATCAGGAAACCATCGCTTCGGAAGCGCTCTTGCGTCGCTCGCTCGGCCAGGCCAAATCCGGGGTCATGGTCGAAGTCGCCGACTTCGATTGCGACGGCGCCGACGAGATCATCGTTACCGGCAAAGCGCAGAAAGCTTTCATTGCGCCCGCGCTCGGCGGCGCCATTGTCGAGCTGGATCAACTCGACATCGCCAAGAACCTGGTCGATGTCGTCAGTCGGCGCAAAGAAGGTTACCATCGCAAGCTTCTGACTCCCCCCGATACCGCCGCCGCCGGCACGAAGTCGATCCACGATTTGGTGCTGGTCAAGGAGGATGGGCTGGAGAAGCTGTTGCTGGAGGACAACTACCGTCGCGCCTTCTTTGTCGATCACCTTTTTTCTCCCGGCGAATCGCTCGAACGCTTCGTCTTGTCTCATGCGGCCGAACTGTCTGTCCTGACCGCGCACAAGTACGACCATCGGCACGAATCCACTTCTCAGGGCCTTGCGGTCACGCTCACGGCGGCGCCGACCGTTGCGACGCCCCTGGGAGAGGTGCAAATCGAATCATCCAAGCGTTTCCGCTTCGCCGATTCCGGCGGTTCCATCGTCGCCCAGTACCGGTTGCATAACCCCAGCTCCGCCACGCTGGTCGCCGACTTCGGCGTTGAGTTCGGCTGCGGCAGCTTCACCTGGCCGCCAAACGAATCTGAACTTCGCGCCGCCGGCCATCCGGCTGACCTCACGGCGCCGCTAAGCATTTCCAACTGCCGCGAGGTGCTCCTTCACAGTCGTCTCTACGACTTCGCGCTCCGCTGGCGCGTCAAATCCGCCGCCGAATGGTGGTCACATCCGCTCTACACAGTGTCGCTATCCGAGGGCGGCTTTGAAAAAGTTATGCAGGGATTGATTCTGGTGCCGCGCTGGCCCATTCGACTTGCGCCGGGCGAATCGTGGGAGACCGAAATCACCCTCGACTTCTTTACCGAATTCAGTCAGCGGAAATCTTGAGCGGAAGATTGCGGAATGGATCGGCAGGGAAGTAGCCCGTTACGGTCGGAACGCGCGCAATACCGGCAGATACTCCGGCCAAAATTGCTCGACCTCGGATTCTGAAATCAGCTTCCCCCCCAACGACAGCAAGACAAAGGATTCCCCGACCCGTTGATACCAACCAGTATTGGTGGCCCCGAAGGCCGACAGCGGTCCGCAGGAGATCAGCACCGGCTGCGGATTCTCAACCCCGGCCCGGGTCAGCTCCTGTGCCGCACTCGATGCTTCAAACAGATCGGCGCGGCAGAACCGCAACGCCGTTGCCTTCGCCACCTCCGTCACCGACTCGCGCCGCGGATCGTCGCGATAGACTGCTGCCAGCTTGTCGCCCTGAAAGACCGGAATCAACCAGAAGTCCTTCTTCTTCTCGCCCACCCCGACCACTTTGACCGGCGTGCCGACCGAATCCCCCTTGAATCCGTCCTGGCTGCGCTCCTGTTGCGTCAGCTTGCGCAATTCCGCCGGCTTCAGCTCAGCGGCAAGTGCGACCGCAGCCAGCGTCAACGCCAGGATGAAACTAACGATTGTTCTTGGCCGGTTCACTGAACGTCCCTCGCGGATTGCGTTTGATGATCGTCTGTTCCAGCCGCTGGTCCGTCTCCAGACCGTAGCCGGTGAGAATATCATCGCCCCGGTAGATTTCCACGTACCCCTCGGTGACAATCTTCTCCGACTTGGCGTCCCAGCGCAGCGAATCGGCTTGAATCCGGCGGTTGTCGGTGCGCCACGCCTTGACATGCCCCATCGCGCACATCGAGTTCGAGCGCTGGCTCACCCGCGCCGAATCGGCTGTCAGCGTCGACGTGTGGTTGCCCAAAGAATCGAAGAAGAACATCTCGACTTGATAAAGTAAGGTCGTATCAATGCGCGAATAGATCTTGAGCGAGTCCGACTTGATCGTCCCTTTGCGGATGCCGTCACTGGTCAGGTAGATTTCGGCATTGGTCATGAATTGATCCGGTGCGTTTTGCGCTGCGCTCCGCGCCGGCGCCAACTCCGATGAATTGTCGCCGCAACTAACCATCAGCCAGCCGCAGGCCAGACACCCGATCATGACAATCAGCCGTCGCATACCTCTATTATACTTCAATGATCGGCAAATTGGCAGATGAATTCTCCGCCGGCCGCGGCGGGTTGACAACGAGGGGAAATGGACTATATTGGTAGCTGTTACACCCCTGTTTCTTGCCGGCCGCCGGGTAAGAGGAGATCGACTGCCGACGCTCAATCTTATGACGTACTGCCTGCGTGTTGCCGCCGTGCTCATGCTGCTGCTTCTGACCGGCGCCGCTTCCGCCCAGTATACGCGCCAGTACTCTCCGTTCCCGGTCATGCGCGACGGCGATACCATCGCTCTGCCGTTCTACGGTGGCTTGAACAATCCCAAGCCCTCGCTGGTCGATTTCGACGGCGACCTGCTGATTGACCTGCTGATCGGCGACCCGCAAGGGAAGTTGCAGTACTTGCGCAACACCGGTTCGGCCGCCGTGCCGCTCTGGACCCCGGTCACCGAACGCCTCGGCGGCATCGATATCGGCGCCTGGCACCGGCTGGTGGACATCGACGCCGACGGCGATCTCGACCTCTTCTGCGACAACCTCGCCAACGGCATGCGCTACTACCGCAATCAGAGCGTCGGCACGAATATCAGCTTCGTCGAAATCAGCAGCAATTTCGGCGGCATCGTCAGCGGCACAAACAACACTCCCGACTTTGTCGATATCGACGCCGACGACGACCTCGACTTCTTCCTCGGCGATCCCGGCGGCCAGTTGGTCTTCTATCGCAATACCGGCACGCCGAATCTGCCGAATTTCACTTTCGTCACCGACTTCTATGACAGCATTCTGGCCTTCCCCGGAGGCAGCGGTCCCGGGCTGGGCAATGCCGCCGAACCCCTGCACGGCTTCAGCGCCATCAACTTCGCCGACATCGACAACGATACCGACCCCGATCTGCTCTGGGGTGATCTCTTCAACCCCAATCTCTATCTCTTCCGCAATAGCGGTACCGCCGCCGCCTCGGATTTGACGTACCTGACCGACACCTTTCTCGCGGCCTCGTACTCTACTTTCGGCTTTAATCATGCGCCGGTCGCGGATGTCGACGGCGATGGCGATCTGGATATGGTCATGGGCCTGGCCAACGGCGAAAACCTCGACAACCTGCGTTTTCTCCGCAATACCGGCACACCAGTCGTGGCAAATTTCCTGCTCATCGATAGCAACCTCGTCGACCAAATCGATCTGGGCCGTAGCAGCTTTCCAGCGCTCGCCGATCTTGACGGCGATGGCGATCTCGACCTGCTGATCGGCAACGGTGACGGTCGGCTGACCCACTTCGCCAACATCGGCTCCCGCAGCAACCCGGTATTTCAACACCTGACCGATTTCTTCCAGTCCATCGATGTCGGGTTCTCCTCCATGCCGGCGATCGTCGATTGGGACCGCGATGGCGACTACGACCTGCTGATCGGCACCGAGCTCGGCTTCATCCAATATTGGCGCAACGACGGCGATGCGTGCAACTTCACCGCGGTGCTGGCGTCGAACCAGTACGCCGGCATCAAGACCGACCAGCTCGCCGTGCCGGTGCCCGTCGATCTCGACCGCGACGGCCAGACCGACCTAGTCGTCGGTGAGTGGGACTTCAACGGCCTTGCCAACGTCTTGCTCTACGAAAACACTGGCACCACCGGCAACCCCCAGCTGACCCTGATCACCAAGACCTTGCTCAAGAAAACCGCGCGCGATTTCACCATCCCCCATGCCGTGGATTGGGACAATGACGGCAAAACTGATCTGCTGCTCGGCGGCCGCGGCGCCGGCTTGACCTGGTATCGCAACACCGCCGCCAATGGCGCTTTTCCCGATTCCCTCACCCTGATCCCTCAGTCCGATTCGCTGAGCTTCGGCGACGTCGGCCTGCGCGTGACCCTGACCCGCGGCGACATCGACTCCGATGGCGACTTCGACCTGATCATCGGCGAGGATGACGGCGGCATCAGCTTCTTCCGCCGCGACGGTGGCACGCCTTTTAAGCCCGGCGATTCGGACGGCAGCGGCGCCTGGTCGATTTCCGATGCCGTCTATCTGATCAACTACATCTTTGCCGGTGGCCCGCCCCCGACACCGCCGGGGAATGGCGATGCCGACTGCAGCGGCGCCGTGTCGATCTCCG
>JADYYF010000078.1 GCA_020853795.1 Candidatus Zixiibacteriota bacterium | reverse complement strand
CGACCACCTTCACTGCGACCGCGACGATCCCGAACCCGGGTTTGGACGACGACGCTGCGCCCGATACCTGGACCATGGATCAGGACGGGAACTTGCTCTGCACTTCGGATGACTCGGTCATCTAAGCTCGCGTAGGCAAACTACGCGGGGGCGGGGACGAGCGTCTCCGCCCCCTCTTTTTTTGCGGCCGGCGGCCGGTTAATCCCACCCAACATTATGCCGAAAATAGGATTATGAATCGAACCCGTGCCCTCACCTGGCTCGCGTTCCTCATCCCACTGGTCGTTTATCTGTTTACCGCCGCACCCGGGATCTACTGGGAGGACTCAGCGGCGTTTCAGACTGCGGCCTATGAGCTGGGGATCGTGCACAACCCGAGTTTCCCGACCTATGTGATGTTGACGCATCTGTTCACGCTGCTGCCCGGCGGCTCGCCCCAGTGGTGGGTGAACATTGCGTCCGGCCTCTTCATGGCGCTGACGTGTCTGCTGCTGTTTCGAATCGGGTTAATCTTTCTGCGGCGGCCGGACGAACCGAGCGAGCCGATTGCTGAAATCATGATGCTATTTTGCGTGCTCGGTTTCAGCTTCGCTTACGGTGTCTGGATTCAGTCGGTACGTGCTGAGGTCTATGCCCTGAATGCGCTGGCGGTAGCATTGGTGACATGGCTGCTCCTGCGTTACGCGAGCGCCGAGCTGGAGATTGACAGATTCGCCGCCCTGATCGGACTAATTGTCGGGCTGAGTTGCGCCAATCATTATCTAATTTTCGGCGCCGTAGTTTTTCCGCTCCTGGCGGCCGCGGCCTACAATCACACCGAGGCATTCTTCAGCAAGCGCGCAGCAATCGCCTTCGGCGCTGCGTGCGGCATCGGTTTGTTGAGTTACCTGTATCTGCCGATTCGCGAAAGCTACCAGCCGCTCTTCAATTGGGGCGATTTCTCCTCGATCGGCGGCATGTTGAGATCGATTTTCCGGATTGATGAGGCACTGCCGATCATACAGCAGACAGTAACCACGCCGTACTTGGCCCGCCTCGGTTCGACCATCGGCGCCGTCGTGGACCAGACGCCGCTGTTGATTCTTGCCTTTGCCCTGATGGGGCTGATCCAATCGTGGCGCCTTGGACGATACGCATTTACGATTCTCATCCTGCCCATCATCTGCTCGCTTCTGGTGACTGCCTATGCGGCCGACTTCTCGCCCTACAATCTCGACTTGTACGGCTATCTCGTTCCGGGGTTGGCGATGTTGTTCATCGCGGCGGGGCTCGGAGCGGTCGCGGTGACGCGCGAGCTCCTGAAGCTCCGACGCTTGCAGTCGCGCAATCTCAAACTGGCCGTGCCGCTGGTCATGGCCATCGCTCTGTTGCTCAAAGCCTCATATCTGTTCGGCGTCAACTATCCGTTGGCGAGCAAGCGCTCTAACGATGAAGCGGGAAAGTATGCCCAGCGTCTGCTGGAATCGCTGCCGACGAACGCGCTGTTTCTGGCCGGTGAGGATAACAGCTTCTCGCCGCTGTTGTGCAAGCAAAAGGTTGAAAGTTACCGAGAAGACGTCATCGTGTTGTCGGCCGGAGCTCTGCTGCGCAGCGACTATCGCGCCAAGGTGCAGAAGCGCTATCCGGACTTGTACTACACCGCCAACTGGAACGACCGGGAATTCGCCGAACGGTTCACGGAGAATCTGGCGTATTGGGTTTCTATCAACGCCTTTAGCCGCAAAGTGGCGATGACGTTATCGCAGTGGACGGCGCCGCTCGTGCCCAAACTGCAGCCAAGCGGATTTGCCTATCTCTACTCGGAGACCGAGCCGTTCGTGCAGAAGGCGGCAGCGACCTCGGTGCAGTATTACAAAGATCAAGAGCCGCTGTGGACGAACAGCCGCGACTTGACCACCCGGGAACACTTCGGGCGGTTGCTCTACAATCTCTCATATTTCTACAGTAAACATAGTCAGCCGGTGATTGCGGCGAAGTACAATCGCGATGCCGCACACTGCGATTCCACGAATGTCGAGCTTCTCCTCGGTTGCTTGAAGATGGCGATTCTCACGAAGCAGCACGATGATCAAGTCTGGTTGACGTCGCTGATCGTCGAACAGGATCCGGGCAACCGCAAACTCGAGGAAATTCAGCGGGCGGCTTATGCGCTGGAGCAGGGAAATGCGCAGCGATAAGACGCCGACAGTGAGCGTCGTTGTGCCGATGTACAACGAGGCCGAGAATATCCCGGACACCCTGGATCAGATCGCCGCCGAACTGAGGACGCGCGGACGATCGTTTGAGATCGTGGCGGTTGACGACGGTTCGAGCGACGTCACCGCACGCAAGCTGCGCACCCACGCCGTCGGCCACGATTGGCTGCGAGTCGTCAGCTACCAGCCCAATCAGGGCCGCGGCTACGCAATTCGCGAAGGCATCAATGCTGCGCGCGGCGACATCATCTGCACGACCGATGCCGACTTGTCGTATTCGCCCGACCATCTGACAAAGATGGTGGACTTGCTCGACAAGTACACTAAGCTTGATTGCATCGTCGGCTCGCCGTACACTGCCGGTGGCGGCACGGAAAATGTGCCCCGGCTGCGCTTGGCCATCTCGAAGTTGGGTAACAAGATTATCAGCCGGGCGATGGGCGGACGGATCAAGACCGCCACCGGCGTCCTCCGGGCATACCGCCGCGACTGCATCAAATCGCTGGAACTGTTCTCAAGCGGCAAAGAGCTGCATCTGGAGATCATCGCCAAGCTCATGGCGGCCGGTTACCGCGTGATGGAAATGCCGGCAACGCTGCGGTCGCGCAAAAAAGGCAAGTCGAAATTCCGGTTTCGCGCCATCGCCACCTCGCACTTGATCTTCTCACTCCACGAGAAGCCAATGCTGTTGTTCGGCCTGATCGGAATGATCCTGATCGGCCTCGGCCTGGCCGGCGGCGGATATGTCATCTATCTGTGGCAATCAGGCACGCTCAATCCGAATCGACCACTGATGACACTGCTGGTGCTGTTTATCCTGACGGGGATACAGATCTTGATGTTCGGGTTTCTCGGCAGCGGACTGGTCAAGTTGCGGAAAGAGGTCTTCGTAGTGCAACGCGAGAACAAGATGCTGGAGATGAAACTCGACGGCTGGATGAAAACTCACGCCAAGGCGGAAGACAAAGACGATGAGCCAATTGCCGACGCAAGCAGCGGCAAGCCGCAGCGAAATCGCCGCGTCGATCAAGAAGCTGCTTCTCATCACTAATCGCCTGCCGGTCTCCCCCGACGATCCGGCTTCGCCCTTTGTGCTCGACTTCGTCGACGCGCTGCAGGACACGGGCATTGCCGTGACGGCCTACACCTCCCGCATCGGCGAGCAAACGGCAAGCCTGCCGTTCGAAGTCGTGCGTTTCGACTGGGGTGAATCGCAACGCACCCTCTCCGAGTTGCCGCTCTACCGCGTTGCGACCTGGGAGCGCGTGAAAGCCTACTTCCGGTCAGGGCAGGAAACACTAATCGAACACCTGAAATCACACAAGTACGATCACATCCTGGCGATGTGGGCGCTGCCTTCGGGATGGTTCGCTTACAAAGCGCACAAAGTCACCGGCATCCCGTATTCCGTCTGGTCCCTGGGCTCTGATATCAACGTCTGGGCACAGCGACCGGTGGCGGGGAAGATGATCAAGGCGGCGCTGCGGCACGCGACCGCGCTCTTTGCCGATGGCGATGAATTGGCCGAAAAGGTCAAACGTCTCTCCGGACGCGACTGCCATTTCTTGCCCAGCCTGCGCGTTTTCAATTACCAGATGTTGCCGATCCCGCGTGAGAAGTACTTTCTCTACCTGGGGCGGATCGAAAAGAGCAAAGGCGTGATCGATTTGGTGAAGGCATTCTCGCTTCTGAAGCAGGATATTTGGGACTATCGTCTGCTCTACATCGGCGACGGGGCAGCGGTGCCGAAATTGAAGCGCGAAATCGACCGACTGGGTCTACGCGGCAAGGTGCATCTGCTCGGGCGGGCGCCGACTATCGAAGTCATCAATTACCTGCAGCGGGCAAAAGCTTTGGTCATTCCGACGCACTCTGACTCAATTCCACTGGTATTCGGCGAAGCCTTGCAGACGGCGACGCCGATGATTGTTACAAATGTCGGCGACTTGGGCACGTTGGTACGCGATAACAAATTGGGCTTCGTAGTACAGAAACGTTCCGTCAAGGCGCTTCACGACGCTCTGGTGCGAGTTATCGTGAGCGATCTGGATATCAAGGCGGCGGCGAAAAACCTGTTGGAGCGCTTTGCCCCGGCGCAAGCAGTGAGGTCATTTATTGAATATGTCAATGCCAACCACCGATAAGCAGCACTACTACGACCGCTACTGGGAGCAACAGGATCGCATCCGTGTTGCCCAGCGTGCCGAATGGCGTTCGCGCCGGCTTTACGATTTGGTCGGCTTCCGCTACAATTCGCTGCTCGACATCGGCGCGGGCCAGGGCGAATTGTTGCAGTACTTCAAGAACGCCGGGTATCGTGTCGAGGGGTGGGATATCTCGCCCGAAGCCGTGCGCACCATGAAGGAAGCCGGGTACTCCGCCAGAGTCGTCGATCTGGAGCGCGACGAATTCGAAGGACACTTCAGTCTGGTCGTATGCTTCGAGGTGCTGCAACAGATTGAGGACCCGCTCGCGGTCCTGCGCAAGGCCGACAAGGTATTGCTTCCGAACGGTCGCCTGGCGATCTCGGTGCCGAACGAGTTTCACATCGTACGGCGGCTGGGCTTCGGCAAACCGCTGGTCGAACACGTTCAGTTGTTCTCGCCGCGCAAAGCGCGCGAACTGGCAAAGCTGGCCGGCTATGTCTTCGAAGCTGAGATCTATCAACCGCTGGTGCCGCCACGCTGGGGGCACATGCTGAACAAGCTCGGACGACTGCTGGCCAAGGTTGCGCCGTCATTTTTTTGTTTATCAACGATGTTGCTTCTCAGGAGAAAAGGTGACAACTGAGATCACGCGCCAGAACGAAATCTACGGCACGTTTTCCCAGCGCTTTCCCCAGCTCTACGATCGCTCGGGGCGCGTACAAAAGGCGCTCAAGATTGTGGCCGTGATTCGTGATTTTGCCGGCCATGACGGCTCGACGCTGAGAGTGCTTGATGTCGGCGGCGCCGCCGGCGTCATGACGGAGGTCTTTGCCGACAGCTTCGCCGAGGTCGTGGAGTTGGACATCGACCACGTCGCGGTCGAGCGCGGCAAGGCCAATTGCGATCGCCGCAATGTCAAGTGGATCTGCGGCGATGGCGCACACTTGCCGTTTGCGGATGAGTCGTTCGACTGCGTGATCTGCAATCATGTTTACGAGCATCTGGATGACCAGGCGGGGCTGGCGCGGGAAATCAGCCGCGTGCTCAAGCCGAACGGGTTCTGTTATTGGAGCGCGGGATCGCGCTTCACGCTGGTTGAGGGGCACTACAAGCTGCCGTTTCTTTCGTGGTTGCCGAATCGTGCTGCCAACTGGTACATGCGGCTGGCCGGCCGCCAGGGCAACTATGATGTTACCTTGCGCTCCTATCCCAAGTTGAAGAAGCTGCTGCGCGAATTTACTTTTCACGACTACACGATTCCGATCCTCAAGCACCCGGAAAAGTTCGCCGCCGACGACCTGCGTGCGCAGAGCGGCTGGGCGTTTCGGGTGCCGACGTTCATCTACAAGCTCGCTTACCCGATTCTGCCGATCTGGATTTGGGTTTTGACCAAGAAATCTGCGTGAAAAAACGATTGCTCCCGGCAGTTTAACTGCGTTAGAATCGGGGCATGCGCACATTCTTACTCCCGTTATTCCTGCTGCTGGCTGCAGGGAGACTAGCCGCGGCGGATGATTTTCGTCTCCCCCTCGACACGATCAATCAGACCTTGAACTGCATTGGCATAGACACCTCAGATGTCGGATTTCGCACTGATTGGGTCGACCTCGATTCCTTTCGATTGCCCGTGGTTGACCGCTTCACGGTACGGCCGCTGGGATTGCCGGCGTTTGTGAAGGAGCGCGCCGATTCGCTACTGGCGCCGGAACTGACGATTTCGGAGCAGTACCGGGGATTGCGCAAACTGTTGGGCGGTGATGATGCGACGAATCCGGGCAACCTGACCTGGTCTGCGTCGGTTGGAAACTACTTCGCCGATTTTCAAGCCCGGCGGCGTGGCTGCGACTCGCTCGGATATTATGTCGAGGCCACTTTGCGGGCAATGGCTGGCTATCGACAAGACCTGTCACGCTGGAACTCCGAAGAACAACGGATGCTGGTCGATACGTTCAAGCTGTTTCTGAGGGAAGAGGAGAAGGATGTCGAGCGCCCGCTGGAGGAACTCGACAGCCTGCAGAAGTTGCAGGAGGCAGTGGCGCTGCGATTCAAAGCGCTGAGTGAACGCGTCAACCCGCGTCCGCTGGCATGGTACGGCGGGGAAGTCGTGGCGGCCTATCAAGCCCTGGCCGACTGGCTGGAACGGACTCCGGATCTGGCCGAGCGGCTGCGTCGCTGCGATCTGCTAACGCAGTACCGCGATGTCAAGACGCCGCTCGGGCGCGTGGCAGTGCGGGGCTCCGACAACGACCGGTACGAGGGGTTCTATGACCTGATCATCGACTTGGGCGGAGACGACGAGTACTATCTCTCGCGCTCGGAAGATATGCACTCCCAGATCGTCATTGACCTGGGCGGAAATGACAAGAATTTCGGCCAATCGGATCATACACTCGGCGCGGGATTCTTCTCCGTCGGCATCCTCGATGACTGGGGCGGCAACGATCTATACGTCGGCGGAAAATACTCGCTCGGCTGCGGCATGTTCGGCGTCGGGATCTTACGCGATCGCGCCGGTGATGATACCTACAGCGGCGATCTCTTGACCCAGGGTGCGGCAGCGTTCGGCGTTGGCCTGTTGATCGACGATGCCGGTCGCGACAGCTACAACGCGGCTCTGTATGCGCAAGGTTTCGGGTTCATCATGGGCGCCGGCGTTCTGATCGACAAGGCCGGCAACGATCGGTACGCGGCGGGCTGGAAATACGGCGACATCCTGCGCTACGAAGATCACTACGTCTCGCTCTCGCAGGGATTTGGCTATGGCTATCGTCCCTATTTTTCCGGCGGAATTGGGCTGCTGGTTGACGGCGCGGGCAATGACCAATACGGCGCCGACATTTTTGGTCAGGGAGCATCGTACTGGTACGCAATCGGCGGGCTCCTCGACTACGGCGGCAATGACAACTACATCGGCTATCAGTATACGCAGGGCGCCGCAACGCACATGTGTTTGGCGACGCTTGTTGATTTGGCCGGTGAAGACTTGTACAGCTCAAAAGGTGTTTCCCAGGGCTGCGGCCATGATATTGCGTTTGCGCTGCTTCTCGACTGCTCCGGTAATGATCAATACAGCGCTACGGATCTATCGCAAGCCGCCGGCTCCGCCAACGGAATCGGGATGCTGATCGACCTGCGCGGCAACGATGGACACATCGCGCGCGTCCGCACGAACACGCATGGCTACGGGAATCCACGGCGGGAGTTCGGCTCGATCGGCCTGTTTCTCGACCTCGAGGGTGTTGACGATTACCGCGGCTACGGCACGGATAACAGCTACTGGGTGACCGAGTCAAAATGGGGCATTGGTGCGGATCTCAATTCGGAGGTGAGACAATGAGGCGGCTGGTGACGGTGGGGCTGATCATCTGCGGGTTGACAGCCGCGCTTTGGGCCGATCCGACTGCCGATATGCAGCGCCTGTGGCGACAGGCGGCCTCGGGCGAGATTCGTTTCCAGAATTTGGTGCAGCCTTCGAAGGACTCCCTCAGCGCCATGGGTGAAGTTGCGGCGCAATTTCTCGTCTCCAAGCTTGGCACCGCCGACGCTCGTGAGAAGTGGGCGCTGGTAGACATCTATCGCGGCATCGGCAAAGCCGCGACGCCGCACCTGCTTCCGGCGCTCACCACCAATAACAAAGACCAAATACGGACGACCTGTCGTTGCCTGGCGGAAGTCAAAGACACGGCCGCTCTCGATGGGATCCTCAGCGTTTCGAAGCATCCCGACTTCACCGTGCGCGTGGAGGCAGTTACGGCGATCGGCAAGACCGGCGGCGAGAAAGGTTCGCGCCTGCTTGAGCCGTTCCTCGCCGATAGTGTTTCGCTGGTGCGAAAAGCTGCGGTGGCCGGGCTGGGGATGATCAAATCGCCCGGGGCCAGCGTATTACTGATGCGAGCATTGAACGACGACTATTACGGTGTCCGCCTGGCGGCCTACGATGCCTTGGCCGGACTTGATTCAGCCGTCCACCGGGTAGTCTTGACCGAATTGCCGTACACGCGTGGCCGCACCAAGGCGCTATTACTGCGCCTCTGCGGGCAATTGCGGCTCCAGGAAGCGCGGCCGGAGCTGGAGCGCTCTTTGAGTGAGCCGGATGATATCCTCCGTGGGTGGGCGGTGTGGTCGCTCGGTCGTGTGCTCGGCGAAAAGAGCCGTTCGCTGATGTCGTGGCTGGCGCGCAGCGAGCCCGATCTGTTCGTGCGCTCGCAAGCTCAGTCGATCTTGACGGCGCTTGATACTTCACATGGACAATGAGCAAGTTTGATTTCCTCGATCGCTTCAACAAACCGCAACCGCTCGATTCCGACCTCCTTGGGCTGAAGTCGTTTGCCGACGAGATCGGCGCGCAGATTCAGCAGGGTGAAGCGGGAACCCACCTCGAACTGGTCACGCGCTATCCGGCGGAGTTTATCCACGGCGTACGCGCGCTGAAATCGGTCTGTGCCGACAGCCGCATTGAGCTGGCACACTTTGAGGTTGCCGCTAATTGCGATCGCCGGCAGCTTCATGACTTCGTATTCGTCGATGCCGAGACTACGGGACTGTCGGCGGCATCGGGCACGGTCGCATTTCTGGTCGGGGTTGGCTACCTCGATCGCGACGCCTTCGTGGTGCATCAGTTCTTTCTTCCCGACTACCCGGATGAGCCGGCACTCCTGGAGGCGATCGCCGACCTGGTTGCCGATCGGCAGGTGGTAGCGAGCTTCAATGGCAAGTGCTTCGACATGCCGCTCCTCGAAACGCGCTTTGCCTTGCAGCGCCGCACCACGCCGTTTGCACAGATGCGGCATATCGATTTGCTGCACTGCTGCCGGCGCTTCTGGCGCGGTCGCTTCGAGGACACGACGTTGCAGACGCTGGAGCGCGAACTGCTGGGCGTGCATCGCTGCGACGACACGCCGGGTTATCTGATCCCGCAACTCTACTTCGATTATCTGCGCACCGGCAATCCGGAGCCGCTGGCCGGTGTGCTGTTGCACAATCGACTCGACATTGTCACGCTCCTGTTTTTGGTCGATGCGGTCCGCGGCTACCTGAACAATGCGCCGGCGCAGGATTATTACTCCGCTGAGGATGCGCTGCGCATCTCGCGCTTCTATCAACGGCGTGGTGATGTTGCCGCAGCCTACAAAGCGGCGCACTCCGTCAAAGATGAATCCGATGCGGCGCTGGCGCTACATTTGTTTGCGCTGCAGAAGAAGCTGCACCTCCATGACGAGGCGCTGGCAACGCTCGAACGCTTGTCAGCCTGCGGCGGAGAACTGCGGCTGCGTGCGCTCGATGAGGCCGCCAAACTGCTGGAGCACCGCAAGCGCGATTACGCCCGCGCTTCGCAACTCGTGCTACAGGCGCTGGAATATCTCGACAGCCCCCTGGCTGAAATTCCTTATGAACGAGTTCTGTTCTGGAATGAAACGCTGCAAAAACGCCGCCAACGGTTACTGCAGCGCCTGCAATAACTTTCGACTGTACGTTTTCCCATACCTGCCGATACCTACTGTAGATGAATCGCCTGCAATTTGAAGCGAAGCTGTCGTCGTTCAAGTCCTTGTCGACTTTGCCCGCCGTAATGGCGGAGGTCTTGCGAATTTGCGACGACCCGGAATTGGCGCTCGGCGATCTGGCTGACGTTATCGCGCACGACCCGGCACTGACCTCACGCATCCTCAAGATCGTCAATTCGCCGTTCTACGGCCGCCCCCAGCAGGTGTCGTCAATCCGCAACGCCGTAATGACGCTGGGCGCCTCCAAAGTCAAGGCGCTGGCGTTGTCGCTGTCGCTCTACGATCTTTCGGCGAAGCTTGGATCCAAGATTGAATTGAAAGACTTCTGGCGGCACTCGCTCAACGTGGCCTGCGTCAGCGAGTTGATCGCCAACAAGGTGGCGCCGCAGATCGCGGAAGAAGCCTTCATTTGCGGCTGCTTGCATGATCTGGGCGTGCTTGTACTCGACTGTTTCTATCCCAAAGAATACGTCAAGGTGTTTCAGTCGATCGCCAGTGGCGAAGAGATGGTCAAGATCGAACGGCAGGTGCTGGAGATCGACCACGCCGCCGCCGGCGAATTGCTCGGCCGCGTTTGGAATTTCCCCGACCGCTACTGCGTCGCCATCGCCCGCCACCACGACGTCTTCGGGCTCAACGAGCAGGAACAGCGGCTGGCGCAGATCATCAATCTCGCCGATAAGCTCGCGACATTCACCTTCGAAGCGTCGGTGGGACAAAAGAGCGTTCAGCTTTCCAATCGCGATGTCTTGGCGCAGAATCTCGGGCTGACCGGCACCGATCTCAAAGAAATCGAGTACGCGGCCCTGACCCGGTTGCTGGAGGCCTCGCAGCACCTCGACGTCGATGTCGGCACGCCGATGGATCTGCTGCAGAAGGCGACCAACCAGCTCTACCACCTCTACACCTACGCCGACCAGGTCTATCAGGAGTTGGTGCAAACCAAGGAGAAGCTCGACGAAGAGAAGATTCACCGCGTTGCCCTCGAATCACTGCAGGCAATCGTGGCCACCTTCTCGCATTATCTCAATAACGCCGTGGCGTCGATTTCCGGCCGTACACAATTGCTGGAATTGGCCATGCGCAACGGCCAGGTGGATGACCCGGACGGCGTTCTCTCGAAATCACTGGCCGTCTACGAGAAGAGCGCTGAGCAGATCACCTCCGTCATCGACAAACTCAAGCACGTGACCGTGTTCAAGACCGCAATCTATCACGATAACACCAAGATCATCGACTTCGAGAAAGAAGCCCGCCTTTCGACCGAGCAGGTCCAGCAAATCGTCGAACGGAAATCGCCGGCGATCTCGGAATAACTCAGTCCCCTCCGCATCCGTCTGAACGCACTATTCGTCCGCACCTCTTAACGGAGGACTCTAATCGCTACCTGTTCGCCCGCACAACTCGACTTTAGTCGCCAGGCGTAGAATTTGGTCGGTTCGTGCCTCCGCGAGTAACCAAGAATTCGCTTGTTTTTGCCGGCGCCGAATCGCTTTTTTCGAGATCTGGATTCATCTCGGGAGGTGTTTGATGAGTGTCCAAATCGGCAAAGGAAAAATCACGATATACGACGTGCAGAAGGTTGCGCGTCACAATGAGAAGATTGAACTAGCCCCGGCCGCCGTCGAGCGCATCAAGACGTGTCGGCGCTTCGTCGACAAGAAGGTCGCAGAAAAAGAGCTGATGTATGGCATTAATACCGGCATCGGCGATCTGGCGAAGGTGGCGCTCTCGGCTGAACAGCTGGAGGTCTTCCAGAAGTTCCTCGTCTACTCGCATGCTGCGGGCTATGGTGAACCGCTGGCGATCGAGTACGCGCGCGCTGCCTGGACGTCGCGCGTCAACGTGCTGTCGCAGGGGCACTCCGGCTGCAACTTGCGGATTGTCGAGACTATGGTTGAGATGCTGAATAAGGGCGTAACGCCATTGGCCTGCGAGAAAGGCTCGGTCGGCGCTTGCGGTGACCTGTCGCCGATGTCGCAACTGGCGCTGGTCATGATCGGCGAAGGGGAAGCCTACTACCAGGGACAACGCATGTCAGCCAAAGAGGCGATGGCCAAAGCCGGCATTCCAACCATCAAGTTTGAAGCCCGCGACGGGCTGGCCTCGATCAATGGCTCCAATGTGATTGCCGGAGCCGGTTCGTTGCTGCTGTGCGATGCCATCATGTTGACCAAGGCTGCCGAAATTGCCGCCGCTATGACGCTGGAGGCGCTTAATTCCAACCCCAAGGCGTTCGAGGAAGCCATACACACAGTGCGCGGATTCAAGGGCGCGGTCAAATCGGCCAAGCACCTGCGCGCGATCATGGCGAATTCACAGATCATGGAGCGCTCCGGCAAGAACGTGCAGGATGCCTACTCCTTGCGGTCGGCACCGCAGGTCACTGGAGCGGTTTGGGATGCCCTTGATTATGCCGTTGCCCAGTTCGAAACCGAATTGAACGGCGTCGGTGACAACCCGATCTTCTTCCCGGAAGGCGACGGCGGCTATGTCTTGACAGGCGCCAATTTCCAGGGCACGCCGATCTCGTACCCGCTCGACCACATCGGCACCGGCATCACGATGCTGAACGTGATCTCGGAGCGGCGGCTGAATCGCTTGCTCAACAAGGCGCTGTCGATGGGATTACCGGCCTACCTGACCAAAGGCGCCGGCATGTTCTCCGGTATGATGTTAATGCAGTACACGGCGGGTGCGCTGGTGTGCGAAAATCGCATCCTCTCTTCGCCGGCATCGATCGGGTCGATTCCGGCCGCGGCCGATCAGGAGGATTTCGTGTCGATGGGCATGACTACGGTTCTCAAGACGCGTGACATCCTCAAGAACGGCATGGCGGTCATCGGCATGGAGTTGATTGCGGCGGCACAAGCGTTTGAGTTCCTGAAACCGGCCAAACCGGGCAAGGGCTCCCAGGCGGCGTACGAGGTCGTGCGCAAGCATGTACCGGTCATGGAAGAGGATCGCCCGTTACACAACGACATCAATGCCATGGCCAAGGCCGTGACTTCCGGTGAGGTCGTGGCTGCGGTTGAGGCCGCAATCGGGACGCTGAATTGACGAGCTCAAGCTTCGATCAAGAGGTGGTCTCGCGTCGTGATCGCCGCGAGACCACCGCTGCCACGAATTCTTGTTGACTAACCCGACTGCGTCGACTAATCTTTCCACTTACACCCAACAATTCAGGAGGAATGCAGATGAAATCGCGTGTTCTGTTCGTTTTCTGTCTGATATTGACAGCGCTTCTGATTGCGTCGACCTCTTCCAGCTTTGCCGGTCTCGGCAGCCTGAAGGACAAGGTGAAGAAGAAAGTCGAGAAGAAGACGGAAGAAAAGGCTGACGAGAAGCTTGACAAGGCTGCCGACAAGGCCGCCGGCGACAATCAGGGAGAGGCGGGCGAAGCCGGCAGCAGTGGGGAAGCGGCCGAGAGTGGCGGCGGCGCGGGCATGAAACCGGGCGAAGGCGTGTGGGTCAATTACGACTTCATTCCGGGTGATCGCGTCGTGTACTTCGAGGATTTTTCCAAGACCGGCGTCGGTGATTTCCCGCAGCGCCTGCAATTCGTGGAAGGTAATATGGAGGTGGCAGAGTGGCGCAATCAGCGCTGGCTGCGCGCGACCAACGATGCCAAATTCGAGATCCCGCTCTCCGAGAATCTGCCGCAACGGTTCACGCTGGAATTCGACTACTATGGGCCCGCCAGCGCCAACACGATCTCCATCTTCGACGGCACCGACCAGCAAGAGCAAAATCACCAGTTGACCTTCTTCTGGTACCTCGGCTGCGGCGTCGGGCGTCGGGGTGACTTTGCGGCATCGATGGAAGTACCGGCACGCGCGAAGGAAAAGGTTGCGCATTGCCGCGTCATGGGTGACGGCAAGTATCTGAAGGTCTACGTCAACGAGACCCGCGTCGCCAACATCCCGAATTCCACCTTCGGACGTTCCAACAGCCTGCCGGTGCAGATCTGGGCGGAGGAGGAAGCCCCGCTCATGATCACGAACCTGCGAATTGCCGCCGGCGGCAAGAAAATCATGTATGATCAGTTGATGGCCGAAGGCAAGGTGGTGACCCAGGGGATCTTATTCGCCTCCGGCAGCGACGAAATTAAACCGGAGTCGACACCCACTCTCAAAGAGATCGGGGCCATGCTGAAGGACCATGCCGACCTGAAACTGTCGATCGAAGGCCACACGGACAATGTCGGCGATGATGCCGGCAATCAGACCTTGAGTAATAACCGCGCCGCCTCAGTTAAGGCGTACCTGATTGAGAAGTACGGCATCGACGCAGCCCGCCTGGAAACCAAGGGCTTCGGCGAAACCAAGCCGGTCGATTCCAACGACACACCCGAAGGCCGGCAAAACAACCGCCGCGTGGAACTCATCAAGCTGTAACAGGCTCTAAGCCAATGACCGGAGGGCCAATTCTTGTCGAATCGGCCCTTTTTCTTTAGGTCGCGCAGCGACATTTATAATTGACAATATAGAACTGTATAGTATACTATCAAAAGTGGGGATTCACCGAAAGTGGCATGAATCGTACATGTTGCTGAGGACGCGCTCTCGTTTTCGCATTGCCTACGCCCGTAACTGAGACTCCAATTGGATTCTGCGCGCCCGATCTCATCAGAATAAAACAAAACCTGAAATTTCTCGCGATTGGAGCAAAAATGAAATCTTGGTTAACGATGGCATTCGCGATCGTGACTCTGGCAGGTGCCGTCCATGGGCAGATCACAATCAATCAAAGCGATTACCCCCAGACACCCGGGACGATTTATCGTTCATCGCTGATGTCGCAAACTGATGGGGCAGCTTGGACGATTGCCAATGCCGGCAGCGGCGGTGGCAATACCTGGGACTTCAGCGCCATCGGCTTCTCTTTCGGGTTTTTCCCGAGTACAGTGGTCAATGCTGCCACCACGCCGGGACATGAGTACTTCCCGGATGCCACGCGCGCCTGGGACACCTACGGACTGACATCCTGGTCGTTCTTCAGTACGCCGCCCAACGAATTCGTTTCTTATGGCTCGTTCACAACCTATGGCGTCAAGCCGGACACGATTAAGATCATCTACGACACGCCCTCGCTGCAGACGAAGTTCCCCATCACGGGGAATTCGACCTGGATCACGAAGTTCAGTTACACAAATCCTTACTACGATCTGGACGGTAACTTGCTCTATACGCAGACGGTGAGGGATAGCATCAAGTGGGAATGCGACGCCTGGGGAACGGTCAAGTTCGGCAGTAAGGAAGCATCGGCGATTCGATGCCGGGGCACGTGGTACATCACCACGACCACCATTTACGAAAGCTTGCCGCCGGTGGAATTCTCGTCTTCAAACGAGGTGTGCCAGTTCTTCACCAAGGACTACGGTGTCGCCATCTCGCTGTCGCGCACGGTGTCGATGGGTTCGGAATACTTCAGTGGCTCCGGCCAGTATCCGTTCGTGGCCACCGCGACGCCGGTGTACGAAGTTGATACCGAAGTCTTGCCGACCGAGCTCTCAGTCAGCCAGAACTCGCCGAATCCGTTCAACCCGGAAACGACTATTCGCTATTCGATTGGGAAAGCGTCCGCCGTGCGTTTCGAGATCTTCAACCTGCTCGGGCAAAATGTGTGGCATGAGGATTTCGGCGTACAGGCGCCGGGCACTTATGAACTCCACTGGTCGTCCGAGAATTCCCAGGCGGGTCAATTGCCTTCCGGTGTCTATCTGTATCGTGTGACCGCCGGCGACAAGTCCGTGTCGCGTAAGATGATATTGCTGAAATAGACACCGCTGCTGAGCCGAT
>JADYYF010000077.1 GCA_020853795.1 Candidatus Zixiibacteriota bacterium | reverse complement strand
TGAATCCGCTGCTCCCAGGGCACGTTCCACCCGCGCCAAACACTCAAGAGCACCGCATACGGAACCTGAATTTCACTCGGCCGCGTTTGCGTCTCGCACGCCGTCGCCAACGACTCGATTTCGGTCAATTCCTCGTCCGCCAATTGCACGTCGGCGGCCACGTCGGCAGCACGCTGCTTCAACGTGTTGAACGCTTCAATATTCAACCGCAAGTCCTGCCAGTACATCAGCAGATTTTCCGCCAGCGCGTTGATGCGATCGACGCTCGCCTTGCCGCCGATCTTCAGCAGACTGGTGCGGATGCCGTTGATCTCGTCGAACGATACACCGGTATTGGCGAAACAGATTTTGCGTACCGCCTGCTTGAAGCGCTCCTTGTCGGCGGCGGCCAGCCGGCGCGATAAGTTCGCCAGCAGCGTGCGGTTCGGATCGATGCTGATCGTCTCATATTCAACCCACTCCTCACCGTTGAGGCGGCTGATCGCGTTCCCCTTCACCTGCCACCCCTGGATCTTCTCGTAAAACTCCGGCGTCAACTTGCCGTCAAACGCCTGCTGCGCCAGTTCCTTCAGCCGCGAATCGTCGCCCAGACTGAACTGGTACCAGGCATGCGCCAACGGATACTCGCCGAGTCCGGCGGGATTCCAATGCGTCGACGAGGCGTCGTCGGCAATCGCCACAAACGCCTCACCCATCCCGGCGCTGCGGGCGTTCGGCGCAATACGCAGAAACAGCACCGCAGCGTCGCTGATCTGGGCGTACGACGTCCGCGTCCCGAACAGCAACGATGATCCGATCAGCAAGATGATCAGCAAGTATTTTCTCATTCCACTCTCCTTCATATCGCAAGCAAACATTCTTCTACTTCAGGACCACCAGCTTGCCGGTGGCAACCGCTTTACTATTATCGTCACCGGATGCCCCGGCACTTGCCGCTCGAGCCGATAACTGAAACAGATACACCCCGTTAGCCGGCCGGTCCCCGTCGGCATCCCGCCCGTCCCAGGCAATTCCCTGGTGCGCGCCGCGGCTCGCCGGCAAGCCCGTTTTTGACCAGATTTCCAGCCCCGACAAGGTAAACAGTTTCAAAATGACATGGTCGGCGTCCGCCGACAAGCTGTAGCTGAATTCGCACGCCTCGGCCACGGGATTCGGATAGCACAAAAGATCGGTTATCTCGATGCCGGCGGCGGCATTAACGTTAAAATCAACCGTCGCCAGGCTCGAGTTATTCGCCGAGTCCCACGCCTTGACCTGCAATTGGTGCGGCCCGTCCGCCAAAACCGGCAGCACCATCGTCGCCCGGCCGCGCTGGTGACTGTCGGGATCGTAGGTGAAGCTGTCGGTCACAGCGAATGCGAATTCCGGTCGTTCGTCGATCGTCAGTTCGATTCCATGCCCGATCTCGCCGGTCAGATTGATCCCCAGCGAATCGTACAACTCCACGGTCACTTCCGAGTTCTGCTTGAGGGTCGCCCCGTTCGACAATTGCGGATTGCCGGCGAAATACACGCTCACCGTCGGACCGGTCGAGTCGACGGTCTCCTTGTTGATACTGCCGATCGCAATCGGATAAATCACCCCGGCGGCGCCGCTGGTGGCCGAGGCCGCATAGCCGCTGATCCGCGCTTCCCGACCGCCGTAACTGATATCCTTCGGCACGACAAACTTGAGATTGAAGTCGCCGTCCCGCACCGCCACGCGCCCGCGATAGATCTCCGGGCCGTACTCCGCGTACGATACCGTAAACGGCGGAATCACAAATGTCCGCGTCCGCTGGTTGTCAAACACGCTGATCGTCGCCTCGCCGTCGAAATCGCTCTGCTTGATGCCGTCCTGGTCCTCGATTTCGCCCGCCAGATCGGTCACCGTCAGCGCTACCAGCGAATCCGGGGCGAACGTAACGAAATCGATTTGGTTCGGCGCCAGCGCCAGCCGCGACAGCGGATCGCCCATGTAAATATACTTCCGGTCGTTGTCGCCCACTCCGGCCACTCCCTGCCGCAGCAGCTTGGTCACATAGACCGCCTCGGCGATCGTGTAGTTCTTGCCGCTCAGAAGCTGCGTCATCCCGGCCTTGTTGAATTCGAAATTCGGCCGCGAATACACCAGCCGCGTCGCCGAAATCGTCCCGACCGCACCGCCGTTGGCATACCGCAGTAAATCCTCGGCCATCCCCTCCGACTGCGGATTGTCAAAGAATCCGATCGAACAGGAGGCGTTGAAAATCAGCGGCAACCGTGCGGCATTGTTCAGCCGCGGAATGTCCTGCACCCGCCGGAAGATTCGCTCATCGGCCCAGAGATTGGGATTCCCATGGCCGGTGTAATTGACAATCAGCCGACCGGCATTGATCGCGCGGATGATCGCCTCCCGCATCTCCGGTTTCTCCGAAGCCGCACCGAGTGGGTAGGCAATCCCGTATATCTTGTCCAAAACGAATCCCGGCGGAATGATCGTCCCCGCCAGCACCTCGGTATCCTGCGTGTGAAACACTTCCGGCAGAGTCGACTGCGGGTGCTTCTCGTCGTCGGCAATCAACGTGATAATGTTCCGCCAGTTGCCGGCATCGGCAGCCTCGTCATATGCCTTGATCTTCGCCGCCACCGTCTCAAATTCCGCCGCCGTCTTGACCGCCCAGCGCGCGATCACCATGTCCACCCCGCGATCGCTCGGATACGAATCGTCGGCATCCAGATCATACAGTGAGTCCAGGTAGACAAAATTCTCATCCGAGACCGTCTCGTCGCCGGCCACGATATACGGCGGGACGTAGTTCACGCCGCCGGTGCCAAGATTGTTGCGGAAATCATACACGCCATCCCCCGCTAACAGACAGTATGATGGCCGCGCACCGCTCCAATGCTCGTGCGTGTAGCGCAGAAAATCCCGAATCGCTACCGGATCAACCCGGCCGCCCGCGAACTGCGCGTAGACATCAGAAATCCGCACCACGCGCGTCCGCAAACCGTCGCGCAGTTGCCGGTAAGCCGCGTAATTGACGGCATTCGCATAGAAATTGTCGTGCGTGATGATGATATAATCCGCCTGGTTGCTCTCTGCCCGAAGATCGTCAACCTGCGTCGCCACGACCGCAAACGGCGTCTTCAGCGCCGCCAGGTTGCTGACCGCCAATACCGGCTGTACTTCCATGCTCGCGCCGTGATCGATAAACAAGTGGCTGCCGTCTACCTGCACCGGCACTATCACAACCGGCGCCTGGGCATCCGCGACATCAACCACGATCGGTGTCTGGAAACTTCCCGCAATCCGGTACGCATGCGCGTTCCCGTCGCGCCGGCCGAAGAACAGCAGTTGCCCCGACGCCGGCAGGTTCAAGTCACGCTCTAACTCGACTTCCAGGTAGTCCGTGTAGCCGTCGTTGAAGGCGTAATCGATACTGAATTGATTCAGCCCATTCGTGAGCCGGTTGCTCGTGTAGAAGTGCACCAACCCGACACTCGAATCACGCGGGATGTCAAAATTATTCAGCTTCAAGTTGAACGTCTGTCGCGTCGTCTTAATCCTGAATCGATTCACCGACTGCGGCGCCGGTTGCGGCAAGTTGACAAAAAGCGTCAGATCGCCCGCCAGCCCCCAATACCAGTTGTAGTAATCAAAAACATCATCCCCCGACTGCGAAAACTGCGCCTCTTCTTCGAAATGCAGGTAGTCGATCGTCCGGCTTACCGTGTCGATTACATCATTGCGATCCCCGGACACCGTTCCCATGCGTCTTGCCGGTTCGGGGAAAGTGCCTCCAATCGCCAGGTAATACACATTGCGATCGCTGTACGGATGCTGCACATACGCCGGCCCCGCCTGCGACTCCCAGAAATCGCCGCCGTTGCCGTAAAACATCACGTAGTCGTCATTCCCAAAGTTGCCGTCCGCTTCGCCTGCCACCACGATCGCAACCTCCGTGAGTGAATCGCGCGGCGTTGCATTCGGCACCGGCAGCGGCTTGCCGCCGGCATGAAACAACCGCAGTGTCCGCGGGTCGACCCCGCTCATACTCACTCCTGCGTTCGTCAGATCACTGCGCGTGATCTTGTACAAGCCGCTCTCGGTTACGGCGATTCGCACCCACGATCCGCTCAGCGCGAACGGATTATACACTGCCGCGCCGACGCTCTTTCGCAGCGGCTGCGTCCATGCCGCCGCCTGTTCGGCGTTCACGGCTAACTCATCCAACAACCGGTCCAGCGGGCCTGCCGATCTCTCCTCACGCAGTTCTGGCTCGCCGCTGAACACCAACTCGATCTCCGCCGCCGTCACCTCGTAGTACGTGCCGCCGCGCTGCGCTTCGACCGGAACCACAACCTTGCCGACCCAGCGTCCGCGGATCAGTACTGGCGCAACGACGGACACCTCCGCCACATTCTCGACAACCGAATTCCCTACCGAGCGTAACGCTTTGTCGCCAACGGTGAGTTTCGCTGAGACCAAGCTTGCGAGATTTCGATTCGGGGAGTAGAAGCAGATGACATAGGCCTCCTGCGCGCTGCCGTCAGCGGCCTCGATCCAGGTCCTCTCCGCCGCCGTGGCCTGACTCACTCCCGTAGCGGTCGCATCTACCTGCCCGTCGGCGGTCAAGCGCAGACTTAGGCCTTGAGCGCTGCTGCGGAAGACCGCAACTTTGGCCTCCTTTGCTTCGCTGCTACTGTAGAGGGAAAGAAGTGCGCAGAAAATCAGAGCGGTGAAACGACAGGAAAATGTCATCGGCTAAATCGACCTATCTCGAACTTTCGAGTATACCGGCCCGCCGCCGCAATGCAATCGAAAAATTGCTGGCAACCATGCCGGTTCGTGATGATCTGACTCCCGTTATTCGGGAATCGCTTCATTACCTATCGGTCGATAAAACCTCGCAGTTTCCTTTCGCTAACTGAAACGCCTGCAAAGAATAAACAAAAAACCCGCCGCTTTGTCAACGTCCTCGTGCAATTTTCCTGCCGAAGACCATGTCGATTGATAATCACGATAGCAATTGTGTCAAATATTTTAACCGCTTCAACTTACCCAGGTTCCCCATTTCTGCGCTCTCGATGCACTGATTCTGGCAGAGCGATTTCCCCTCTGCTGGTCTGCAGCGGCCTGCACTTTGTATGTCACTTCGCCGCCGGCGGTCGATCATTCAATCCGTCGACGATTCTGCTTGTGCTCCTCCTCGCACACTCGCAATTTGATCGCCGTGATTCGCTTGATCGTCGTCGTCTTCATCCTGGGGCTCGGGTTCTTCTTCGGATTCGTCTTTGGCCGGATGGGACGCCGCGACGACTCCGACCGCGCCTCCTGACGCTGCTTTGCGAACTCAACATCGAGAGAAAGGGTTTAGTATGTTTCGCGACGTCATCACAACTCTCCAGTTTCTGACTTTGGTCGGCGCCTTCCTCTGCTTGTTTGCGTCCCTCAAATACCGGACCGACAAGGGCGAACAAGCTCCTCCGTTTGGCGCCGTCAAGACATCCCGGCTGCGCGCCCTTTACGGTCCGTGCGGCTTCAGATTTGCACTGGCGGGAGGGTTCTGTCTCGCGGCCCATTTCGCACTGGCACTCGCCAAGTATCTGCTGCGCTAACCTCGGCGCCCGCCTCCTTTTTCTGCGGCCGCCGTGAAACTACTGGCGCGACCCGCAAACGCGGAGTATATTCTCGATGAACCCACTCATTCTTAGGGGAGGTACAATATGTCTCTGCGCTCGTGGCTTTACAGCATTACAGTTCTGGTTCTCGCCGCTCTGGCCCTCTGGTCCTGCTCGGGTGGAGGCACGGATGACGATGACGATGGTGATGACGGCAACACCCCGTACAACATCCTCGATTTCCGCATCGCCGGCGTATCCGACAGCTCGGTAATGCTCGCCTGGACCGCCACCGGCGATGACTCCAATTCCGGCACCGCCGCCAAATACGATCTGCGTGTCTTCGACGAATGGATTACCGTTGACCTGTGGGACGAAGCGATCCCGGTTCTGAATGTGCCGAAACCCAAAGTTGCCGGCTCCGCCGAGCTCTTTGAAGTGGTCGGTCTCGACAAGGACTCCACTTATTACTTTGCGCTCATGCCGTGTGATGAGGGCAACAACTGCGCGTACTTCTCATGCGCCGGCCCCGCTACCTGCTTCACGGATGTCGTCGTCGATTTTCCTGATACGGCCCTGGAACACGTCGTCCGCACCGCCATCCAACTTTCTATTGGCGATATTCATCGCTCGGACTTGCTGAGTTTCACTTTCCTCGATGCCAACTGGCGCGGTATTGAATCACTCAGCGGCCTGGAATATTGCACGGCACTCTACGCCGCCTTCATCAACGGCAACGAGATCGTCGACCTCTCGCCGCTCGCGGAACTCTACGGCATTCTCTATCTCCAGGCCGGCAACAATGACATCGCCAGCATCGCGCCGCTGACCAATCTGCATCATATCACCGGGCTAAGTCTGCAAAACAACCCAATCAGCGATCTGACTCCCTTGATCACCACTGACCGTCTTCACATCCTCTGGCTCAACAATTGTCCGGTCACCGACCTCGGGCCGCTCCTGGCCAACCCCGACTTCAGCGCCACCGACACCCTCTACGTCAGTGGCTGCCCGCTCTCCGACAACGCCATCGACGTGCAAATCCCCGCACTGCAAGCGCGTGGGGTGGAAGTCATCCGCTGAGCCGTCTGAGCGACTAACACTGGCCTTCGAATGCGCCGCCGCAGCCCTCTGCCGGCGGCGCTCGTGTTGTTTCCCTGCTTCTCCTCGTGCCGGTAATGGCTGCTCTTCACACCACAACTCTTGCGCCGATCATCACGAAGCCTCGCAGACACCGGCGATAGCGGAGTGTTCAAATCTTCTTGACAACAACGACCTTTTTGACCATCCTCATTCCTGGTGACCAAATTGGAGGCAACGGTCGCTTTCGCTGATGTCAACTGACCGAAGGCGTCCGGCGTCCCTTGATCCGCTAAGGAGGCCGCACATGCCGAAGACTCCCGACTGGCCCACAAGTCTACTCGTCGCCAGCCAGCTCATCATCACCTGTAATCTGGCGCGCCCGCAGAGCATCCTCGATACGAAGCAGTTTGACAACTTCGTCTCTTTTCGTACAACGGTCGCGCAGAAAGCCAAAACCTCCGGCTCCTTTGGAATGACCTCGGAATGAAACTCGTCGCACCAACAACTCAGTCCCCGGGCGGATCCACTGTGATTGACAATCACGACTTTGTTAACCATGTTCCTCGAGAACTGCTGCAACCATTAACTGGAGGCGCGCGGCGTTTCTTGTCGTCAGGCATTATGACTGCAGGACGTTTCAGTCGCGCTTGCCAAAAGAGGGATTATGTTGAACAACTTGCGCCTGTCCATCGGCGTCGCGGCCTCTCTCGCTTTGGCTGCGTTGGCAACGACATCGGCTGAAGACAAACATCAGTGGGGCAAGATGACCGCGGCCGACTGGGCGATTGGCGCCCCGGCCAGCTTTCCCGAGGCCGCTGCCGTCGTCATCTTCGATGTCGGATCGCTTGAGGTTGAACAACCTTACGAAGGCAACGTCACGACTTTCCGACGTCACGTCCGCGCCCGTGTCCTCAACAAGGCCGGCGCCGCCGAAGCCATTGCCATCGAAATACCGCTCTATCGGCATGAGAGTTTTCGCGGCTTTGAGGCCGTGACTTACCTTCCTGACGGCCGCAAGATCAAACTCGACAAGAAGGATACGTTCACCAAGAAAGTCGGCAAGCGCCTCGAGTACTTCACCTTTACCTTCCCCGCCGTGGAGGACGGCTGTATCGTCGAGTACAAGTACAGCGTCGTCAGCAGTGACTTCGGCTTTCTTGAACCCTGGTACTTCCAGGGACGGCTGTTTGCCTATGAGTCGGAATTCGCCGCCCTGATTCACCGCGGTCTCAACTACACGGCGGTGACGCATAACGTACCGATCGAACTGCGCGAACCGGTGCGCGAGGAACTTGACAACCGCGGCGAAATGCCGATCAAGTTCACCTGGCGGCTGACCAACATCTTCCCGGTCGAATCGGAACCCTACATGGCGGCCGTCAACAGCTACCGTGCCGCCTTGTTCTTCCAGCTCGTCAGCTTCAAAGATGAATTCAACAATATCACTTTCATCGAGGACTGGCCCAGTCTGGCGGAGCTTGTCGAGAAGCAGTATTTGGAGTCGGCCATCAATCATGACAAAGGCGTCAAAGAGCAGGCGCTGGCGCTGACCGATACCCTCACCGATCCGGTCGCAAAGATCAAGGCGCTGTACGACTTTGTCCGCCTCGAAATCTTGACTGTCGATATCGAAGACGAATATGTGCTCTCGCCCCAGGCTATCGAAAAGACTCTGGCCGACCGTCGTGGTTCCGCCACTGGCAAGAACCTGCTCTTGATCCAAATGCTGCGCGATGCCGGCATCATCGCCAACCCGGTGCTGATCGGTACTCGCTCGTACGCACTCTTCAACAGCGACGTGCACGACCTCAATCAGTTCAACCACCTGATCTGCCTCGTGACCGTCGGCGCGCAGTCCAACGTCCTCGATTGCAGCGAGCGCTGGGTGCCATTTCCGTACCTGCCGCCCGAATCTCTCGTCAGCGGCGGCTTGGTTCTGGCCGGCAAGAAATCGCAGCCGGTTCCCATTAAGCCTCCCAGCCGCACCAGCGGATTCCACAGCTCAACCAGAATGTCACTCGTGGCCGACGGCAGCGCCATTTGCTCCACGCATGTCACTATCGTCGGCCATCTGCTCAGCGCCTACAAGAAACTGCTGGTTGCCCAACCCGAGGCCGACGACGTCAAGGAAACTCTGCTTGAAGACGATCAGCCCTCGTTCGAACTCCTCGATTACTCCTTTCTCGAAATTCCCGGCGCCGACAGCGTCGGCATCGACATGGTCTTCCGCCTCACGAATCACAGCGATCTGGTTGACAACAACCTCGTCACCGCACCGCTCTTGTTCGCCCTCAAGTCCAACCCCTTCAAGAAGAAGTATCGCTTCTTCCCGGTGGACTTCGCTTACCCGTTTACTGTTACCGAATCCGTCGAGATTGTCCCCGGCGATTCACTCACACTCAAGTCCGTGCCGCAAAACTTGACCGCCACTGTGCGGGGTTTAGGCTACTCCCGTATGGTTCTTCAGGCCGGTAATCAGGCGCGGATCATGACGCAACTGATCGTTGAAAAAAGCCTGTTCGCCCCCTCCGAGTACGCCGCCCTGCGCGAGACCTACGAGAAGATCGCGCAAGCGGGCTCCGATCAGTGCGTGCTGGCCATTGGTGCGGCGGACTGACGCCATGATCAAGCGTTACCCTTTGAAAGTCGTCCTGACGGCACTGGCGCTTTGCTGGTGCGCCGCTGTCATCCCTCCCGGGCAAGTTACCCTTGCGGCCACGAATGCCGTTTCTGCCTTCGATACCCTCAAAGCCGCGGCCATCGTTGAATCGGAAGACAGCCGCATCCTCCTCGCTTCCGATGGCACAGCGAAATATTTCTATCACGCGCAGATTCGTATCCTGCGTGAAGGCGGCCTCGAGCGCTGCGCCATCGACCTCTACGAAAACGATTTCGTCAAAGTCGCTGATTTTGCCGGCCGTGTCCGGTCCACCGACGGCGCGGTCATCCTCGAGCGCAAGCGCAAAGACCTGGTCCGCACCTGCGGTTTCGGCGCCTCCTTCTCGTTGTATGACGACATCTGCTTCTTGGCGACAACCCTCAGCGCCGGCAACTATCCCTTTACTATCGACTACACCTACGAATTGAAACTGTCCTCGCTGTTCTTCTGGCACGACTGGCTGCCCCAGAAGTCTGTGCCTGTCGCCCGCAGCGTCTATACCGTGATCGTCCCGGCCGCAACCGAGTTTCGCTACCGCCCCGTCGGCGCGCTGCCGGAACCGACGGTTACGGTTGACCCCGACGGCAAGTGGCGCACCTGCACCTGGTCGCTCGACAGCGTCGCCGCCTTCAAGGCTGAACCGCTCGCACCGCCCGCCTTCGAATCACAACTGCGCGTCGAATTCGCTCCCCGGCAGACCCGCCTTAAGCGATTCGTCATCGACGGCGAGAGTTGGGCGTCACTCGCCGCCAGTTACGATGCCATTGCCGCTTCCGCCTTCGCCCTCGACTCTGAATCCAAAGCTGCAGCCGCGCGGTGGTCAGCCGTTGCGTCCGACTTGAACACCCTGCACGAACACTTGATGTCGCGCCAGCGCTACGTCTCGATCAACATCGGCATTGGTGGCTGGCAACCCCATGCCGCCGGCGCTACCTACAAGAACCGTTACGGTGACTGTAAAGATCTTTCCACCCTTTATGCCGCGCTTCTGAACGAACTTGGAGTCAGCGCCCACCTGGTGCTCCTGCGCACACGGGACGAGGGGCACATCGACCCCGGCTTTCCCACCCTTTCCAATTTCAACCACGCCATTCTCCTCTACACGATTGGCGCTGATACTACCTGGGTCGACCCCACCTGCAATGTCTGTGCCCTCGGCGACTTGCCGGAAGCGGATGAGGGCACCTATGGACTGATCATCGATCCCGACTCCGGCCGCCTCGTCCGTCTGCCGGAGTCTGAAGCCGCGGATAATCTGGTGTTGCGACGCATTCGCATGATGCTCAACCCCGACCTCTCCGCGCTGCTGGCGATTGACCTGGAAGCCGTCGGCAATCTCAGCCACACCTTGAAATACGCCGCGCATAACCTGACCGCCGAGGAGTTCGGCGAGTACCTGCGCCGCCAGAAACTGATTCCCGCGCCCCTGAAAGACCTCGAATGCACCTTCGACCGCTATGATTCCACGCTGTCTCGCTTTGTGTGCCGCGTCTCCGGGAATCTCCGCCGCGCCGGCATCGTTCTCGACAATCGCGTTCACCTCGACCCCGACGCCGTCCCCTCGATCATCGGAGCCGAGCGACCCGACACCACCAAGCGCGCGCAACCACTCGACTTCGGCTATGCCGCAACGTCGCTCGACAGCTTTAACATCGCCTTTCCGGAGGATTGGCAGGCGATTCAACTACCGCCGATCGATTCGGTCGCCTCGCGTTTCGGGACACTCAGCCTGTCCGCCTCCCAGGCCGGCGACCGGATCGCGCTCGTCCGGCGCCACTCGCTCGCCGCGCCACTGATCCGCCCGGAAGACTTCGGCGAATTTCTCGGTCATCAGAAGGCGTGCGCCGATTTCACCGCCAGGAATATCGTCTTCGAGCGCGCCCGCTGAAAACGCCCTACTGCGCCACGATGCGCTCGATCAACTTCGGATCATCCGGCAGCAAATCGCTCTTCACCAGCCGTGGCACCAACACGCGCCACGCCGCATCCTGGGCAAACACCTGCTTGAACAACGGCAGCGCGTCGTCGACCTTGCCCGCCTCCACCAGCGTTACGGCGTGCCAGAAGACAATCTCCGGATTCCCCGGCGCCAGCTCCGCTGCCAGCGCATACTCCCGGTTCGCCGCGGCGATGTCGTTGACCGCGATGTATTCGTCCCCCTTGTCCATGTGGTCATAAGCGCGGTCAATATTCAGCAGCCGTCGCAACTCCGTGAGCGGCTCGGGCGAATCGTCCACCCGCAAATCCACCAGCCGATCCTTCCACGGTAATCCCGTCGGCTTGCCCGTCACGACCACCATCGCCGCCGACTGTTTGCCCCGAATATCGCCCCCTTCGCCTTCCGCCGCTTCCAGCGCCGCCATCATCCGTTCCGCCAGATCGCCCCTGGTCGTTTCGAACGCCTTCGCCATCGCACCCCACACCGTTGAATCCCGCATCAAATTCGCCTGCACGCTGTAGTGATGCCCGCTGTAGTGCCCGGCATACGGGATGCACTTATCGCCCGTATGCGTCGCGACATTCCCATTGCGATCGACAATCGCCACCTGCCGCACCTGATGCTGTGGGTCGGTCACGAGCAACCCGCCCAGCGTCTGCGCCGCCGTCTTGCCGTAGCGCAGCAGCGTTAAGCCGAGCGGCCCATAATTGAAATCCACCAGCGATTGCGTCGCCACCGCGCCGACATTCGGCTCCACCCAGATCACATCCGCCACTTTGAAATAGTGTGACTGCACCGCCGCGCCGAATTGCCCCGTGGCACTGTCATACGCCACGATCGAATACGTCGTCACCGGATGCAACGGCTGCACCGGCGCCGTCTCCGCGACCGCCGCTGCCGTCATCAAGACGAACACCACGATCGCGTTCGCACACGTCCTTGCCATAGTCTCCTCCTGGTTAAGATCGTCTGCAAGTTGCTCGCGTCTTTCGTCCCGCGCAACCGGAATATTCGTTGCCGTTTTTCTCGATCTTCCTTGACCGCGTTCACTTCGTGACTGTATCTTTGCCAGTGAAGTCTATTACCCTTCCTGTTGCGACAGGAAATCTCGGAGGTTTCGCTATGGATAAACCGAAAGACAAGTGCGCACAACCGGCGCGCGGTCCCATCCTCGAATCCCCGATCAAGGAGACCACTATGACGCCAATGTCTTCTCCGCCGCGTCCGCTGGCGCGCGTGGGCTCGCCCGCGCCCGATTTTGAGGCCACCGCCTTCGTCAACGGCGGCTTCGAAAACATCAAGCTGTCCAGTCATAAGGGCAAATGGATCGTCGTCTGCTTCTACCCCGGCGATTTCACCTTCGTCTGACCAACCGAATTGGCGGCAGTTGCCGCCCGCAAAGATCAACTCAATAAACTCGGCGTCCACGTCATGTCGATCAGTGTCGACAGCCGCTTCACTCACAAGATCTGGCAGGAAACTGAACTCTCCCGGATGATCCCCGGCGGCTTCCCGTACCCCATGGCCACCGACCCCGGCGGCTCCATCGGACAGGTGTACGGCGTCTATGACGAAGCCAGCGGCGTCAACATCCGCGGCCGTTTCCTCATCGATCCCGATTTCGTCATCCAGGCCGCGGAAATCATGACCCCGCCGGTCGGACGCAACATCGATGAGTTCATCCGCCAGGTGCAAGCGTTCCAGCACGTTCGCAACACTGGTGAGGTGACACCCGCCGGCTGGACTCCCGGTCAGCCGACGCTGCGTCCCGGCCCCGAGCTGGTCGGACACGTCTGGGAACACTGGAAACCATAGTCCCAGCCGACCACTTTCAAAGACCCCTGTCGAGGACGGCGCCGGATCGGGCCGTCCTCGTTTTTCTTTCTGGCTCTCTCACCCCCGCAGGAATCGGGAACCCTGCCGACTCTTGGTTGTTCAAATTTTGCCGGTTGCTAAAATCGGCGGATGTAGGCTATATTATGCGCGGAGACATGGACGTCGACCTCGTGGGCTATCCCCTCTGATTGATCTCTCCGATCTCGCTTTGTCGACGCACCAGCATGGCGGCCGATGCCCTCACTCATCGCCGTTGTTGTCCGGTGTCCAGCGGGCTGCGCCGGACGTTGCGTCCTAGGTGGACGCAGAATTCAGCCTTCATACACAACTGATACATCCGGCCCCGGCGCTTCGGGGACTTCGGCGTTCTGGTGGTTGATGCCGATCCGGGGCGTGCCGCGACCGACAGTCGCTGTCGGATGCGGCTGGCTTGTCGCCGGCGGGTGCGTGTGGGCAATCTGACTCAGGCAGATCAAGATTTCTCGCACCGCCCCCGGCGCGTCAGCCGACCCTCCCCGCCCTGATTTTGCCCGTTGCATTTCCCTCCGCCCGCCCGTATATTCTCCAACCCCGGATGGTGGGTGTAGCTCAGCTGGTTAGAGCATCAGATTGTGGCTCTGAGGGCCGAGGGTTCAAATCCCTTCACCCACCCCATTGACTCCGCGCTCAAAACTCAAACTCCAATCCGAACACCGGCAACATGCTCCATTGCAGGATTTCATCCTGCTTCTTCTCGTGCTCATTCCAATAATAGTTGGCCACGTTCTTGCGGTTATAGGCATTCCAGATTGACAGGTAGACGATCAGATTCGAGCGCTGGAAATTGAACCGCCGGTCGACCCGCAGATTGAGCGAATGATAATTGGGATAGCGTGCCTCATTCACCTGCCCCTGGTCGTAGACCGACCGATTGATCAACTGCGACGCCTCCAAGTCCAGCGGTGTGTACGGCGCGCCCCCCGCATACACCCAGCGCAGTGAATACTCCCACTTGGCGTTCGGCTTGTAGCCCCCTTCGGCACTGAAGACCACGCGATTGTCGAAGGTTCGGTTGCGCCAGACCCCGTTCACGTCGCGATACTGCGAGCGGAACCACGCGCCGCTCACCAGCCCGTACAGCCCCTGCCGCAACTTCTTCTGCAGCGTCATCTCCACGCCGTACGACCGCGCCTTGCCGTCGTCGCGCAGATTCGGATGATAGAAGAAGTAGTTACTGTAAATCATCTCGTCGATGATGAACAACTCCGGCTGGTCGGTGCTCATCGGAAACCGCTCATACCACTTGTAGTATCCCTCCAGCCGCCAGCGCGTGTCGGCGCTCAGCATGTGATCCAACCCGACGATGGCATGATACGCCCGCGGATCCCTCAGCCGTCGGTTGCGCTCCTGTTGCGACAACAGCACGATCGGCATGGTCTGGCTGTACATCCCCGCCGCCAGATTGGCACTGGTGCGCTCGCTGAAGCGGTACGCCAGCGCTGCCCGCGGCGCCAGACTCGCGTTCTTCGTGTATTCAAAATAGTCGTAACGCGCGCCCAACGTCGCCGTCAATCGATCGGCTGGCCGCACCACGTAGCTTGCGAATCCCCCGACTCGCGGCGACTCGATCCGATCACCGATCACCAGCGGTGGAATCGAGTCCCCGAAGAAATCAGTATAGTCGGCCGCATAGTAGTCATAGCGATCCAGCTCGTACTTCGCCTCGACGCCAAATTCCAGTTCATGGTGCTCGTTGATGCGGAACAGGTTGACATTGCGCAGTTGCGCCGCGCCGTCACGGTTGTTCTGACGCACCAGCTCCTTGCCGGTGCTCGTTTCGAAGTAGTTGGCCGCGGTCTTCGTCGCCAGGTACGACAGCGACGTCGTCGAATACCCGCGCCTGCCCCACAGGTAACGCCAGGTCGCCCCCACGGCATACTCGTGACCGTCCGACCAGCCGTCGGTGACATTCCCGTCCTCGATCGCATTCGCGCGCTCAAAATTGATGTAGTCGATGCCCAGGATTCCCAGCAGCGACAGCCGATGTTTGCTCGACAGATCATAGACCAGCTTCCCCTGATAGTCGGAATAACGCGGTACGACGCCGGTCCCGATCGCATCCACCAGCAAGTCCAGGTAGCTGCGCCGCGCCGAAAACAACCACGAGCCGCGCCGCGTGCCCAGCGGACCTTCTCCGACCACGCCAAATCCGGCAAAATTCAGATCGGCCTGGGTATCGAATTCCTCGCGGTTCCCCTCCCGAAACGTCAGCGCCATCACCGACGACAGCCGATCCCCGTACGCCGCCGAGAATCCGCCCGCCGAGAAACTCACATCCTGAATGAAATCCGTATTCACGAGGCTGATCGGCCCGCCCGAAGTCCCGAACAAAGGATAGTGATTGATATTGGGTATCTCGATGTTGTCGATGTAAAACGAATTCTCGGTCGGACTTCCGCCACGCACAATCAGGTTGTTGACCTGGTCGTTGACCTTGGCGATGCTCGGAAGGCTGAACACGATCCGGCTGACGTCGCCCGCCGAACCCGGCGATCGCCGCACCTCCTCCGCCGAAAACTGCGTCGTGCTCGTCGGCTCGCTCGGCGAATCCGCAAAGTACCCGGCATCAACCGTCACCCCCGCCACCTCGGTCATGCGCACCTGCAACCGCGCATCGACGACCGTCGTCCGGCCCGCACGAATGATCACATCCGTCACCGTCCGCGGCTCATATCCGATCACCGTATATTGCAGCGAATAGTTGCCGATCGGCAGACCCGTAATCCGATATTCGCCTGACTGACCAGCGGCTACGCCGCGCTCTGTGCTCAGGACGCGCACTGACGCCCCCGGCAGCGGTGCGCCGGTCTCCGCGTCAATAACAACTCCTCGCACCGATCCCAGCTTTTGAGCGGCACCACTTCCTCCGCCACCGCCATCTTCTCCCTGCGCCCGCAACGACGGCGCGCTCAAGAGAATTGCCATTACATACATCAAGATCATTCGCATATTCGCCTCCACTGTCTGTCGTTCATTTACTGACTGATAGTCAGCTTTGTTGCAAAAAAAATGCCGTACCTTTCTCATTTCCTATCCCTTCGGTTTCTTTACCGGCGCCAAACCGCGGTCAACCATTTGCTCCTTTGCTGGATACAACCGGTCGACCTCAAGATCAAACAGCTTCAGAAACTCCCCACGATTCTTGATCATCTGAATCACGCCGTTGCTGGTCGACCACAACAAGATCGCCGTCAACCACGGGTGCACGTCCTTCGCGATTGACCCGTCCTTATGCCCCGACTCGATCGCCTCCGCCAGGATCGCCAGTGACGAATCCTTGTATCCCTCAACTCCCTTGTCTCTCATCTCGCTGGCAATCGCCCCGAACGTCTGCGGATCCATCGCTTCGACATACGACATCGCCCGGAAGTAGTTTGGATACTCGAAACAGAACTTGTAGTACGCCCGCCCGATCTCTCTCACCCGCGCCCGGCCGGTAGCAGCCGCTTTGTAGGCCTCCGCAAATCGCTCGCGCAACATCCGGCCGGCCCGCATGTCGATCGCGTAGAACAGGTGCTCCTTGCTCTTGAAGTACAAGTAAATCGTCCCCTTGCTTAACTCCGCCTTCTCGGCAACATCCTCCATCTTGGCATTCTTCAGTCCCTTCTCGGCGAACACCTCGAGCGCAGCGTCCATAATCAGCTCGATCCGCTTCTGCTTCTCCCGTTCTCTTCTTTCCGCCGTCGTCATCCGCAAATGCCTCGGAATCGAAATTCAGTCATTTATTGACCATCGGTCAGTTCTTGACAGAATTTAGTGGATCGCAGAAGATTGTCAACCCCAATTTCTAAGAAAATCCCCGTGTCGAGAATTCGCGTATTTTGATGCGAAGCTCGCTTGCCGGCCAAACTATCTCCGCCAACCGATTGACAACCCGCGACGATTGCGTATATTTGCGTATACCCCGGTTGCGACGCGGATTTGTCACTTCCGGTCTCCGATTCACTCTTGCTGGGCGGGCGTTAATGAGTAGCACCAAACTCCCGATTCCGGATCATCTGCGGTCAGTTATCGATTGGCAACAACTGACCGAGCTCAACCCGGACGTTATTCTGCTTGTTGACCGTGATGGCAAGGTGCTCTACGTCAACAATCTCGAAGTTGAGACCGCCATCGACAAGGTGCTCGGCACCACGATCTTCGATCAAGCCCTCCCCGAATTTCATCGCATGCTGCGCCAGCACCTCGACCTCATTTTTATCGAAGGCTGCGAAGCGCAGGCGGAATTCGTTCACGTTCGCACCGACGGCAAACTCGGCTGGTGGTCAGCCCATGCGGCGCCGGTCTTTGAAAACGGCAAGGTCGTCGCCGCGATCGTCAACTGCCACGACATCGGCGACCTCCAGGCCCTCCAGGAAAAACAAGAGCGCGCTGTCCGCCGCCTGCAGGAAAGAATCTTCCGCGAACGCTCGGAACTCGATAAGGCGCGCAACATGCTGGCGGAAGAAATCCACGAGCGCCGCCGCGCCGAGGAATCTCTCCGCGACAGCGAGCGTCGCTATCGCACGCTGGTCAGCATGGCCCGCAACGCCATCGCCTCGTTCGACTATGACGGCCTGGTCCACTTCCTCAATCCGGTCGCCGCGGCAATGCTCGGCGGCGTCCCGGAAAACTTCATGGGCCGGAAGATGCAAGAGCTGTTTCCGCCGGAAATCGCCGCGCGCCAGTTGGCATCTATCCGCCGCGTTATCGACAATCGCCAGGCCGAAGCCATCGAAGCGCAATCCTATGTCGCCGGCGTACCCAAGTGGTTCTTGACGCAGATCCAGCCCGTGATCGAAGACGATGGCTCCTGCAACCGCGTGTTGATCGAAGCTACCGACATCGATGAACGCGTCAAACTGACGCAGAAGATGCTCCGCGAACGCAACTTCTCCGAGTCGATCCTCCAGACCGCCAATTTCCTGATCATCTGCCTCGACGAAAACGCCAATATCCGTACCTTTAACCGTGAAAGCGAACGCGTCACCGGCTACGCCGCCGCCGAGGTCATCGGCCGGAACTGGCCCCAAACTTTCCTGCCGGCCGACCAGCACCATCCGGGTCTGCGTGATTTTGGCCGATGGGTGCGCGAACATCCGCATGACTCCTACGAAGGGCCGCTGCTGACCAAGAACGGCAGCACTCGGACGGTCCTCTGGTCGAACTCATCCTTCACCGACGAAGAAACCGGTGAAACCGTCGCCATTGCCATCGGCGTCGATGTTACCGAACGTCACCGCCTCCAGCAGCAATTGCGCGCCACCGAATACCGTCATCGCGCCCTTCTGATGGCGATCCCGGACTACATCCTCTTGATTAACCGCGAAGGCCGGATTCTCGAAGTCCAGGGCGGACGCCCGGAGTATCTGGCGCACATCGAATCCCTGATTCTCAACAAAACCGTGCGCGAAGCCGTGCCGGCAGAAGTCGGGGATATGCAGATGAAGGCGCTCGCCCACGTGCTCGCCACCGGCGAAACCACAACTCTCGAATATGGTCTCGAGACTGATCTGCTGGGCTGGGTGGACTTCGAAGCGCGCCTCGCCAAATGCGGTCCCGATGAATGCGTTCTCGTCGCCCGCGATGTCACCCAGCGCAAGATTTTTGAACGCGCATTACGCACCAGCGAAGAAGAGCACCGCTTCCTCGTCGATCAACTGCAAGCCGGTGTCGTCGTCCACGCGCCGGACGGCCGCGTGCTCCGCGTCAATGAGGCTGCCGCGCGCCTCCTCGGGCGAACTGTCGAGCAGATGTTGCACCAGAGCTCACTTACCGACTGGCAGTTTCTCAACGAAGACGGCGGACCCGCCGTGCCGGAGCAGTACATCGTCAACCGCGTCATCGCCACCGGCAAAGCCCGTGAAAATGTTGTTATGGGCGCCAAAATCCCCGGCTCCAACGAAATCCGCTGGGCCTTGGTCAACGGCACACCCGATTTCGATGAATCCGGAAACCTCCGCTCGGTCATCGTCTGCTTCCTCGATATCACCGACCGCCGCCAGTTCGAACACGACCTCGCCCAAGCTACCGAATTGCTTAAGGCCCAGCAACGTGACCTCGAAGCCAGCAATATCACCCTCAAACGCCTCATCCACAGCGCAGAAGAGGAAGTCGATGGCATCCGCCTGGAGATCAACCGCACAGTTGAAACCTCGATTGTTCCTACCCTCAATCGCCTGCGCGAACGAGTGACTCCCAAGGATTTAATCTACATAGAGATACTGGAGTCGATGATCAGAGACCTCGGGATGCCGGTCAAGAAGAAGCTCAGCGAGATCATGATTTCACTAACTCCAAGAGAACGAGAGATTTGCGCCATGATTCGTGTCGGCAACCAAAGCAAGGAGATCGCCGATACACTCAAAGTCTCCCGACGCACCGTCGAGAAATTCCGCCAGAAAATCCGCGACAAACTCGGAGTTAAAGGGGATAAGATAAATCTTATCTCTTACCTCAACTCCCTTGATGAGTGATGCGTACATCAAGTACGCAATAGGTACGCCAATTCTTCGCAGTACAACCTATTGACTAAATCGCCACTAAAGACGATCTTTATGTCGCTTTCGGTGACATGACTCTCGCTCTCGCAGCCTTGGTCACCGAGATCAACACATTCTGGACTTTGGGTACTGGTCATAGCTTCCACGTGAGTGGACTGAGAGGGACAATAGGCTTCACTTAGCCTGTCTGTTGGAGCAGGGTGGAATGAAGATGCCGTAAACACTGTCGTTCACTTCGACAGGAAGACCGCTGTGGAGTCCCACTTACTCCCAATGGCAGGGTTTCCGGTGTCTCACGGGGGGTCAAGTAGCCGGTGGTTTCCAAGCAACCACCGGCTGCTTTTTTGAGTCGTGTCGCGCCACAGAAAAACCCGCCCGCATGCTCGCGCACGCGGGCGGGATCTTCTGATAATCGGAATCTTACACTATGGACAATTGCTGCAGGGCGCCGGTCCGCCGGAGAAAATGTAATTGATCAAGTAGACGGCGTCGGAGATATTCAAAGCGGCACTGCAATCTGCATCCCCCGACAACAGCGGCGTCGGTGCCGGCCCGCCGGAGAAGATGTAATTGATCAGATACACCGCGTCCGAAATATTCACCGCTTGCGAACCGTCCGCGTCACCGCAAACATACGGCTCCGCCACCGTCAGCGTCAGCGGTTGCTCGTCCGTGCTCCCCGCGATATCCACAACTCTGGCTGTGAGATTGATGGTCCCGGCCGCCAGCGGCGTTCCGCTCAGGAGACCGGCCGCCGACAACGTCAGACCCGTGCCCGCCAGGTTATTGTTCTTATCGCTCCAGGTCTTCGTGCCGGTTCCGCCCGTCAGCGTCAGCGCCTGCGAATATGCTTCGCCCTCAACACCTTCCGGCAACGACGCCGTCGTGATGTTCACCGCCGGATTCAACACCACCTGTAGTGCCTTCTCTGCGGCCGCGCCGATCTGATCCTGTACTTCAGCCGTGAATCCGAGTGTACCGGCCGCGGTGCCGGTCCCGCTCAACACGCCTGCCGCCGACAATGCCAGCCCGGTGCCGATCAGATCATCGTTCTTGTCCGACCATCCCTTCGGTCCGGTGCCGCCGGTCGCCGCCAACGTCTGCGAATAAGGACGGCCCGCCGTCCACTCCGGCAGCGTCGTCGTGGTGATGTTCAACGCCGGATTGATGGTGAAGTTCAAGTTGCGATTGTCAAACGCCGAAGCTTCGTCGGTCACCTGTGCCGTGAAGGAAATCGGCCCCGCCGTGGTCGGCGTGCCCGACACCAGGCCCGCGGTCGACACTGTCAATCCGGTGCCGATCAGTCCGTTGTTGCCGTCGATCCAGGTCAGCGCGCCCGAGCCGTTGACCGCCGTCAACTGCTGCGAATACGGAACGCCGACTGTCCAGTCCGGCAGGTCATTGGTCGTGATTTCCAACGCCGTGGAAGCGCACTCATACTGCGTTACGTTGAACGCATCGACCGCGGCTTCAACCACCGAGCCGTCGCCGAGGTCGCCCACATCAAACTTCATCTTGACCTGTGCCGTCGGCGTCACAAACTCGGACACGAAGAAGCCGTGTTCAATCCAGCCGCCGTTGGCATCCTGCGACGGCCCGACTGTCTCCACTACGGTCCAGCTGGTGCCGTTATTGCTGGAAATGGAAATCGTCATCACATCGGCGTTGGGCGCAGCACCAAAACTGTTCGAGTACCAGCGCGCGTAGCTGATCCGCGCATCCCCCGCCGACAGATCGATCGTCGGCGAGGTCAGCACCGTGCTGCCGCCGTCAACGTCGGTGTCGCCGTCCGCCGGGCCGGTCAGATAACACTGCCCGGAACCGTCGTAATCGCTCGGCGGATCACCGCGATCACCGCCGCCTGCCGGTATGCCGCGCGCCCACTGCCCTGCGGTCGCGGTGCTGGATACCGTCCAACCCAGATTGGTCTGGAAATTATCCGCGAATGCCACTGTCGAACCGGTCGACACCAGCGCCGAAAACGGCGCCGTCGCACCCGGATCGGTGAACAGCCCGTTGGTCTGCTCGACCGCGCCGACGTAGAAGTCCACCTGGTCGTAGCAGCTCGAGCCCGGAATCGTGGCATCGTAGTGATTCAGTGAAGTCTGCGTCATGGCAATCTGCGTCCACAGGCCGCTGTTGACGCGATAGAACAGCACACCGGAGTTCGGCACCGGTGTACCGCCCACCGTCCCGCTCACCACCACCTGGAACGTCGTCGGCTGATTCGGCGCCAGCGCCGTCGGCACGCCGTTCGGATAGCTGAATCCCAGCGCGGCCAACGGTACGGCTACGCCCACCGCGTTCCACGCCTTGGAGGTCTGCGTCGCCCAGTTGCCGCTCCCGTCCAGCTCATCGGCGGCCGTCACGGTCGCAAGCGCCGCATTGTAGTAATCGATGCTGGAAGTCCAGTACAACTGGTTGGCTCGGTAGGCGACCTTGATCGCATTCGCCACCCCGATGCCGGTCACTGTGATGCTGTGATGCGTGCCGCCGTCCGACAACAGGAAGAACCACTTGTTGCCCACACCCGAGTTCGTATGCACGCCGCAGTAGTCGTTGAAGACACTCGGCGAGCAACCGACAACATCCACCCAGTACGGGTCGGTCGTGCCGTAATAGTCAGGGTCGCCGTTGGCGTGCGGATTCGACATGTCACGGAAACCGGCGCCGCTGGTCTGGCCGTTTTCGCCCATCAACCAGTCCGGCGTGTCGAGCGAATCGTAGGCAAATTCAAACGCTGCACCGACCATGTCGGAAAACGATTCGTTGAGCGCTCCCGATTCTTTTTGATAAATTAAGTTCGATTCATTCTCTGTTACCGCATGGCCCCACTCGTGCGAAATCACGTCCGGGCAACCTGCCAGCGAACGCCAGCCGCTGCTGTTGGCCCAGACGACAATCCGCTGGCCGTCCCAGTACGCGTTGTCCGTTCCCTCGCCGCTGTAATTGACAACCGTCAGCATCGACGTGCCGGTGCCGGTGTAGGAGTTGCGGTTAAACTGATCCAGAATCCAATCATAAAACAGCGCCGAGTACAGATGCCCGTCCACCGCCGCCGCCTGGGAGCCGCCCGCATTCCAGACATTATCGGCATCGGTCGCAATCGTTCCCGGCAAGCTCGAACTCGCAATATTGGTCTGCAGATAGTTGCCCGCCGGCATCTGGCCGTCATGGCCGTGCGGATTGTTGGTCAACTGCCGCGTGTTGTTCTTCATCTGATAGGTCGAGCCGGTGTAGTCAATGTCGAGATGATTGCGCGCCGTCCCCATGACGCCGACACCGGTGCCGATCACGTCGACATTCATAATGCGGTTGGCTTTGTAGATAACCTCGCCGCTCTTCGCATCAACGAAGAATTCCCAGCGCCCCATCGGCGTATCGGAAGTCAGAAACAGCCGCCAAGCCAGGTGAATGCTGCCTTCCCACGGGAAGATCACCAATTCCGGCTCCCCGGGCTGTCCCGCGCCGAAGAAACTCTTCAGATCGGCTTCGGCCCGCTCACTCGCCGCCGCCGCCGTGATCGCTGGATTGACATCAAGCTCCAAATCCGGCACCGGCGTGCCATTGAACGCCCGCAGCGAACCGTCTGCCGCGAAATGGGCCACCATATCAGCGCCGATCACTCGCAGGCCGTTGTAATATTGGTCGAGGCGCAGGTGTCGCGCGCCGTTCTCCTCCACGATCGTCTTGCGCACCCGCAATTCTTCCGCGGGATTGGCGATGCGGAATGCGCCCTGGTTGCGCGCGAGAAATTCCGCTGCCGTGGCAAGATCGCTTCCAGCCGCCGGCGCCAGAGCGCCCTTGACGAACGTGGGCACTCCTTGATCATTTTGGTGATAAAGCGTTAAGGCGGGGTCAAAGCGCAGAAGATTTGGTCCATACTTGGCGTCATCCGTCGCTCCCAGGACAGATACCGACAACATCAAGACCAGTCCAATGGCCAAAGCTCGATTCAAACGTCCACGAAGCATGCTCTCCTCCAATAATGCGTGGAAAGGTCCGGGTCTCGTAACAGACAAGTTCGGCACAAGGCCGGCAGTATTTTGGGCTCGTTAGTAGTTATATAGCGCATAAAACTCATTAGTCAACGCCTTTTTCCCCGCCACCGTTGCTGCCCGCTCCGCCTAAACCACAGCTGCCCGCGGATTTGCACCACTTAAGACGGATCGACAAAATCGTGATTCCCGCAAGAGCGTTCACGACCGCGCGCCGCACCGATCGCCGAGTGCGACCCGACTATTGTCGACTTAGTCAGTCCCTGCCTACTGCTTTTCGGCTTGCTTTCAATTGAGGCTTGGGTTATCCTCTCGCCGATCTGGAGATTTCCGACCGGAATTGTGGGCACCGACGGCCGGTCGGTTAGAAAGCGCAACAAATCCAAACCACTGGGAGACATATGAAACGGCTGAAAGCTCTGATTTTGCTTTCGCTGGCCGCCGGCTTGCTCGTCAGCTCCGGCTGCAGTCAAAGCGCCCTCCGCCAGGGCGAACGCGCACTGGACGCGCAAAACTACCAGCTTGCGCGCGAACACCTGCAACTGGCACTGCAGAACCAACCCAATGACGCGCGCATCCTGCGCGCCTTGGGACGCGTCCACTATCATCAGGGTGATCTGGCTCAAGCCGAGAAATATCTCGCCGCGGCCGAACAATCTCTGCCGAACGACGGCACCATCGCCCTCTATCGCGGCATGATCTCGGAATCACGCGGCGACTTCGCCGCCGCCGAAAAAAACTACCGCCGCTTCCTCGATCAGAATAAGAAGTCGAAAGCGGCTCCGGCGATCCGCGGCCGACTGCTCTACGTGCAGAATGAAGCCTTGCGCCTGCAGGTTGCTGAAGCCGTCAAGCAGGAAGCGGCCATCGGCGAGCAGACCCCCGCTCCCAATTCAATCGGCGTCCTTCCCTTCTCCGTGCATAAGGGGGTCGACGAGACGACCCGCTCGCTGGCGGTCGGATTGCAGGCGGTGACCTGGTACGATCTGTCCGCCATTCCGGAACTGCAGGTGGTCGAACGCGCGGAGTTCAATTACTTGCAGCGCGAACTGCAACTCTCCGAACAGGGACTCGCCGATCCCAAGTCGGCGCCCCGTGTGGGTAAGCTTGTGCGCGCCGCCAAACTGGTGAACGCCAGCGTCGACAAACCGTCGGAGAAAACCTTCACGCTCAACTCTGCATTGGTCAACACCGGCGACGCCGCCTACACCCCGACCTATGGCAAGGATGATGAGCTCAAGAAAGTCATGCGCCTGCAGAAAGAAATGGTGCTGGCCGTGCTCGACACGCTCGGCATCGAGCTCAAAGGCAGTCGTCGCCAGGCACTCAAGAAGCCGGCCACCGACAACTACGACGCCTTCTTCGCCTTTTGTCAGGGCATCGAACTGCAAGACCAGGGCGATTACATCAAAGCCAAGGCGATGTTCGACCGCGCTGTCGAACTCGATCCGCACTTCTCGCTGGCGGCGCAACTCTCGACCGACGCCGGCCTGATCGGCGCCAACTCCGGCCCCTTGACCAATTTCCAGACCAACGCCCTGGCTGGTCTGACGCCGGAAATCGGCGGTGTGTACGATCCGACCTTCGACATCGGCAATATCGTCGCGCCGACACCCGATCCGCGCCACCAGGACACCCCGCAACAAATCAACAACGGCTCGGCCAATGTGTCGGGCACGATCCGGTAGGGAGGCAGCCATGAAACGAATACCAAGATTCTTCCTGACCGCGCTGGTCCTGCTGACCATCGTCTCGGCCGCGAGCGCCGAAGTGCCGCGCGCGCGTGCGACACTTTATTTCCTGCTGAACAATTGGCAGAACGACTACGCCGGCGGCTCGAAGTTTGATCTGAATGAAAACGCCCTCGGCCTCGACGCCCTCCTCGCCCCCAATGACCGCTTCAGCTTCGGCCTGAACGGCAAGCTGAGTTCGGCCAAGTACGATCCAAAGGGAGAAGCGACCCTGTCTGACGACAAGATCTCCTCTCTCAATGACACGCGTCTGGCCCTGACCTACACGACAGCCGGCGGCATGGCCTCGCTGACCGCGCTGGCCAACCTCCCGACCGGCAAGACCAAACTTGACGATACCGAATTCTTGATCGCCAGCGCCGTCGCCGACAACTCGCGCCGCTTCGCCACCCGCCGCTTTGGGCAGGGCCTCGATCTCGGCGTTGAGGGCCTCGCGCACCCGCAAGCCGGCAACCTTACGTTCCACTTCGGCGGCGGCTTCCTTTACAAAGGCAAATACCAGGTACGCGCTGAGGACGCCGAAAAGTACAAGTACGGCGATGAAATCTCTGCTCGCGCCGGTCTCGATGTCGACGCCGAAGCCATCCAGTTCATGCTTGACGGCACCATGCTCTTCTACCTCGAAGACAAATTCGGTGACGAGAAGGTTTACCAGTCCGGCCCCACTGCGATCATCCGCTCGCAAATTGCCTATGTTCGTGACCACTCCGTTTACGGCGGCTTTCAGTTCGTCGGTCGCTCGAAGGCCAAAATTCGCAACCAGGCCAATGAGGAGACGCTCACCGATGAGGCCTCCAAATCGGGGCGCAACGAACTGCTGATCTACCTCGGCGGCGGCTATCTGGTCAATGAGAAGCTGCGCGTCAATGGTCGCCTCGATTTCCAGAATTTCTCCGCCAACGACTATGAGGAGGGCAGCCTGCTGTACCGGCCGAAATCGAACTACATCGGCATCGGCGGCGGCGCCAGCTATGCCCTGACCGAAACACTCTACGGCAGCGGGATGCTCACGTACTACACCGGCTCAATCGACGTCCCCGCTGACAAGATCGATCTGTCCGGCCTCGGACTGCTCCTGGCGCTCACTTATCGGGTTATGTAGGGAGGCCCGCAATGAAACGGAATCGAATCAAAATGTCTAAATTCATTCTCACCGCCGCCGCCCTGCTCGGCATCCTGATTGCCGGCTGCAGCGACAAATCGGAAAACGGCAACAACCGCGTCGCCGCGCAGGTCTCCGTTAGTCTGCTTAAGACCTCACTGGCGGAGCGCGTCGATCAAGTCAACCTGCGCATCTATGCCGAGGACGAACTGGTTGGCAGTTTCTCGACCCCGGTCGTCAACGGCGCTTTCAGCTTCGGCTCGGTCATCGTACCGGTCGGCGTTGTTACGTTCGTGCTGGAAGCCGTCGAAACCAATGTCGACGGCCCCGATCAAATTCTCTACGGCGGCTCGACTGAGCGCACCGTCGCCCCCGGCAGTAATATCAACGTGCAGTTGACACTCACGCCGGTCGTGCCGATGGTGCGGCTGTCGCCGTACTACATCCAAACTGTCGAAGATCAACAGGTCACGGTCAGCATTGAACTCTGGAATCTCGCCGGATTCAACCAGGGCACCTTCACCATCGGCTACGACAACGAGGCGCTGACCTTTGTTAGCGCCGATGCGGCCAATGATGCCTGGGGCGGCCTCGAGGTCAGCGGCCAGACCAATGATGGCGGCGGTGTCGACGTCTCGGTGTTTCGCTCGCAAGGTGTCGAGTCGATGCCGCCGGGCGTCAATGAGTTGGTGAACCTGACCTTCATGGCGCATATCCCTGGCCTGACTGAACTGACGCTGTTGTCCAACAACCTGCTCGATGCCGACGGACCGCTGCCCGAAGTCACAGCGGGGACGCTTGTATTCGACGGCCAGTCGATCCTGATCAATCAGACCGGCACCAGCCTCGGCACAATCAGCGGCACTGTGACCAACGCCTCCACCGGCGAACCCCTCGCGGGCGCTACCGTCAGCGTCAGCGGTCCCGCCAGCCGCTCGACCACCACCGATGCTTCCGGCAATTACGCCATGACCAATCTCCCCTTCGGCACCTACATGCTGTCGGTGGACTTGAGCGGCTACATCAACCTCCAGCGGACGATCCAGCACCAGTCCGGCGTGACCGTCGAACGGGTCAGCCTTAGCCCGCTGCTGGCGGAGGGCGAGTATCGCGTTGTCTTGACCTGGGGCGAAGTCCCATCAGATCTCGATGCCCACGTCTGGACGACCATCAGCGAGATCGTCTACCACATCTACTTTGGCAATCCCGGTCAGCCGGATGTCCCGCCGCTGATCGCCCTCGACGTCGACGACACCGACTCGTACGGCCCCGAGACGATCACGATCTACGACCTGCAGGCCGACTGCATCTTCGCCGTCCACAACTATTCCGGCGAGGGCGGCTTTGATGCGGCTCTGACCGAATCCAACGCGCGCATCGAGGTCTATCGCGGTGCCCAGCGGCTCCAGACGTTTACCGTCCCGACCAGCGGGACCGGCGCCTGGTGGCACGTCTTCGACCTGACCGCCAATGGCGAAATCGTCGCGCACAACACGATTTCCGATCTCCCGCCCGATGCCATTGTCAAAGCAGCGCCGAAGAAATCTCCGGCGCCGACCAAATAGCCATCAATGCCTCGGGGCAGTCATACGACTGCCCCGAATTCTTCTCGCCCCACTTCCACTCAACTTTAAACTTCGAGATAATCGAATTCCGACGCTACTGCTCGGAGTCGTCTTCAAGCAGCGGCAATCCGCGCTGGCTGCGCAAATCTTCAACTTTGTCAAAGGCACGGTCAAGCTGGCGGCGGCGCGTCGTCACCAACTCCTGAAACGCCTTCTGCGATTCATCGATCTTCTTCCCCATCGCTTCCATCTTGTCGACGAACATCTGCCACTGCTTCTGCATCGCGGCCACCGCGGTGAGAATTTGCTCCGACGCCTGCTCAAACGCAAAATTGTCGCTCGCCTGCCGAATCACCGCGAGGATTGCATACAGCGACAGCGGTGAGCACAGGATCACTTTGCTCTTCAACGCATCGTCCAGCAATGTGCGGTCAATCTCGTGAATGAATGAGTACACCTGCTCGTTCGGAATAAAAACCAGCACATAATCTACCGTGTGCTCAGCCGGATTAATATACTCCCGCCCCGTCACTGCCTTGACGTGGCTGCGGATGTCGCGGATGAAGTCGGCTCGATGCCGACTGCGGTCGCCATCGCTCGCCGCCTCGAGGTAGCGCATATAGTTGTCGAGCGGAAACTTCACATCCATGTTGAGCATCAGACCCTGCGGCAGCGGGAAGGTGAAATCCGGCCGCGAGCCGCCGCCCAGCGTCTTCTGCTTCTCGTAGTTAACCCCTTCGACGAATCCCGCCAGCCGCAATACATCCTCGGCCATCCGTTCGCCCCACTGTCCGCGCGCCTTGGTACTGGCCAGTGCCTCGCGCAGTGAACTTGCCGTCTGCGCCAGCCGCTGCACCTGCTCGTTCTGCGCTTTCAGACCCGAATCCAACTGGCCGAACTTGATCGCGCGATCGCTTTCGTACTCCTTGATCAGTGTCTCGACCTTCTGCAATTCGTTGCCCATGCTCTGCAACTGTGCGTCGATCAGCGTCTTTTTCGAATCCAGTTCCTGTGCGTGCGTTTGCCGATCCGACTCCAACAGCGATTTGCGGGTCCGCAGGAAGTCCTCATTGGCTTTGCTCAGCGCCTCCGCCGATAAGTTGCCGAAGCTCTGCTTGACGTGCTCAATCACGCGGTCCAGCTCCGCCTGCTTCCTCGCCTCGTTGTCACGCAGCAATTCCTCGGCTATGGCGCGCGCGTCCGTTTCCCGGCGCCGCATCACCAGCCACGTAATCGCAGCCCCAAGAACCACACCCAGGGCCAAAGCTAGTAGTACCGACACTTCCATGAGATTTACAAGATATGCGCTCTCTCCGCCGATGCAACCGCATTTGCGTGGCCGTCACCGACACGAATCGGGCGCGCGTCCGTAACTCCGCCCGCCGGTACACTGGGCATCCTCGCAAAACCCGCATCTCAGCAACGTCCGTAGGGCAAGTCTCCTTGTCGGAAACTCATCGATCCTGAAGCCTCGTTAAGGAGACCTGCCGCTTCTCACCCCACACACCGTCGTTGCGGCAGCTCTTCCCGCAAATCGTTCTCGATTTTCGCCTCCACAGGAATGACATCTTCTCCCCTCTCCCTCTTGACGAGGGGTCGGGGGTGAGGGCTTCATCTCCAATTGTAGCCTCTGGCCCCGCTTTCACCGCCGCCCTAACTCTTCAAGAACCGCGTCAGCACTTCCTTCAACTGCACATTTTCGACATCGCGCCGCAGCGCCCCTTCAAACGCAATCGAAACCTCCCCCGTCTCTTCGCTGACCACCACGCACACCGCATCCGACTCTTCCGTAATCCCGATCGCCGCCTTGTGCCGCATTCCGAACAACTTGATGTACGCCGGATTCTGCGAAACCGGCAGCGTGCACGCCGCGGCAATGATCGTGTCCCCGCGCACGATGATCGCCCCGTCGTGCAGCGGCGTGTACGGCGTGAAAATCGTCGTGATCATTTCCTCCGACACCGTCGTATTCAGCTCCTTGCCGCTCTGGATAAAATCCTTCAGCCCCACCGAGCGCTCAATCACGATCAGCGCCCCGTGCTTCAAGACGGCCATCCGGATCACCGCCCGCACGATCTCGTCGATACTGGCCGTCGGTTCACCGCGGTAGAACAACCGCACCAGGCGCGAGTGCCCGATCTGCGCCAGCGCGCCGCGAATCTCCGGCTGGAACAGGATGATCAGCACGATAAATCCGACCGTCGCCAGATTCGTAAATAACCACATCAGCCCCTGCAACTGGAACCAGTAGGCGAAAAACGCCACCACGAACAGCATCGTCAGGCCGGTCACCATTTGCGCCGCCCGCGTCCCGCGCAACAGCGAAAGAAACTTGTAGAAAATCGCCGCGACCACGACGACGTCGATCAAATCGACCAGCGTGAACTTGAGGAATTTGTAGGTAAACAGTTCCATCACTGCCTTCCGCGCAGGCGAATCGCCACATCCACCGCCTGCCGGGTCTCCTTGACATCGTGCGCGCGCACTGCTGCCGCGCCGTTCAGCACTGCCGCCACGGCTGCCGCCAGCGAGCCGCCCAATCGGTCCGGCGCCTCCGCGCCCGTTATCCTTCCGACGAACGACTTGCGCGATGCTCCAATTAGCACCGGTTTGCCCAGACTGGCAAATGTTTTGATTGAGCGAATGAGATCAAGGTTTCCCTCAAGACTCTTGCCGAATCCGATTCCCGGATCAATCATGATCCGCCGTGGATCACAGCCGGCGTCCTCTGCCCGCGCAATCGCTTGCGCCAGCGCCTCCCGCACCTCCGCAACCAGGTCGTCGTAATTCGTATTCGCCTGCATCGTTTGCGGCGTGCCGCGCCTATGCATCAAAATCACGCCCGCGCCCGCCTGCGCCACCGTCGCCGCCATCTCTTCGTCCGCCTGCAGCGCCGAAATGTCGTTGACGATCTTCGCCCCCGCTTGCAAAGCCAGCTGCGCCACCCGCGCCTTTACCGTATCGATCGAAATCGCGACATCGCTCGCGCGCGCCAGCCGCTCGATCACCGGAATCACCCGTCGGATTTCTTCCTCTTCCGCCACTGGCTCCGCGCCGGGACGCGTCGATTCGCCGCCAATGTCGATGATATCCGCGCCCTCTGCCGCCAGCCGCAACGCCTGGGCGACCGCCCGGTCGGCATCAAGAAATTGCCCGCCGTCCGAAAATGAATCGGGAGTGGTGTTGACCACTCCCATAACAATTATGCGATCCGGTTGATAAAGAATGTCCGCGGCGTCCGCCATTCGTCTTTTGGCCCCGCCGACGGTCATGGTTGCTTGGCGTTCAGCGGCTGCTTGGCCAGTTTCTCGCCGCGCAGGATGCGGTCGATTTCATCACTGTCGAGAATCTCATGCTCCAGCAGCGCCGTCGCCAGCAAGTGCAACTTGTCGAGGTTGCCCTGCAGGATTTCCTCCGCCTGCGCGTAGGAGCGCTCGACGATCCGCCGCACCTCCTCATCGATCTGCTGCGCGGTCTTCTCCGAGTAATCGCGATGCTGCGCAATTTCGCGGCCGAGAAAAATCTCCTCGCGCGCCTTGCCAAAGGTCAGTGGCCCGAGATTCTCGCTCATCCCCCACGCGCACACCATCCGCCGTGCCAGGTCGGTCGCCCGCTCGATGTCGTTGCCGGCGCCCGTCGTCAACTGGTCGAACACGAGCTTCTCGGCCGCGCGTCCGCCCATCAGATAGATCAGCTTGGTCTCGAGGTATTCCTTCGAATACGTGTGCTTCTCTTCTGTCGGCAGAAAACTGGTCACCCCCAGCGCTAACCCGCGCGGGATGATCGTCACCTTGTACACCGGATCGGCCTTCGGAATCAGCTTCCCGACCAGCGCATGGCCCGCCTCGTGGTACGCCGTCGTCCGCTTCTCCTCGTCGGAAATCACCAGCGACCGCCGCTCCGCGCCCATCATGACCTTGTCCTTGGCCATCTCCAGGTCGACCATCGCAACCTTCTCGGCGTTGCGCCGCGCCGCCAGCAGGGCGGCCTCGTTGACGACGTTCGCCAGATCCGCGCCCGACATCCCCGGCGTACCGCGCGCAATCACGCGGATATCCACGTCGTCGGAGACGTTGATCTTCTTCATGTGCACCTTGAGAATCCCCTCGCGCCCCTTGATGTCGGGCAGGTTCACCACGATCTGCCGGTCAAAACGGCCCGGACGCAACAACGCTGGATCCAGCACGTCGGGACGGTTGGTCGCGGCCACCAGAATCACACCGTCATTGGACTCAAAACCGTCCATCTCCACCAGCAGCTGATTCAGCGTCTGCTCGCGTTCATCATGACCGCCGCCCAGACCCGCGCCGCGCAACCGGCCGACCGCGTCGATTTCATCGATGAAGATGATGCACGGCGCGCTTTTCTTGCCTTGATCGAACAGGTC
>JADYYF010000076.1 GCA_020853795.1 Candidatus Zixiibacteriota bacterium | reverse complement strand
GTCAGTCTCGGCCGGCTCAAGCGGTGAATCGTGATTTCGCAGAAGTGAATGGCCCCCGTCGTCGGCGCCACAATCCGTGCCTGGTAGTGATTCGGCGCCTCGTCGCCGCTGATGCGCGCCCGATGATACCCGCTCACCCGCTCGCGATCCTCCGGATGGATGATCTCATGAAACTGTCGCTGCCGCAGCCGCGCGCTTGATTCCCCCAACAATCGCTCCAGCGCCGGATTCACCTCCTGAAATCGCCCGGTCGCGTTGTCGATGGTGAAGATGGCATCGGAGGCATCCCGGAAGAGCGAGCGATAACGCTCTTCCGACATCGCCGTCATTCGCAACCACTCGACGCGTTGCGTCCGGCTCTCCCACAGCGCCCCGCTGATCCAGGCGCCCAGAATCGTCAGGACCCCCAGAAAAATCAGCAGCTCCGGGTTCAGCCGCAGCGATAATCCCAACGTCAGGCCTGTCGCCACCACGACCAGACCCGCTCCGATCCCGAGCATCTCTGCTCGTCGGTACGGCATCAACCCCACTGCGGCCAAGACCAGCAGTGCCAAATAACCGGTCGACTGCAACTGACCATGATGCATCGCGTCATCAAACAGCACCACAACCCCCGCCAGCCAGACCGCAAGCGCAAACAGCAGACGCCCGGAACGGACCAACCGTGGCGACCGCGCGGCCGCTATCAGCAGCCCTCCCAGCAGCGCCACCGCCGCTTCGTCCCAGATTGCCGTGCTGATATCCCGACGGCCGACCCACGCGATCGGCAGGTTGAACACGAGCGTGTACACCGCGATCAACGCCAGCGCCAGCACCAGTCCTACCGCACCGGCGATGCGCAGACCCGTCCGCGTCAGACGCTCGATTTCCTCTTGCTGAGAAATCGGCTCGACGGCGCGATCGGTCGCACTCTGTTCTGCTTCGACCACGGCGAACCCTCATTATGGAATCCGCGCAAAGATCACCGCCCGCTGATGTCGCTCGGCTCTGCGAATTGTAGATTGTTCACCTATATGCAAACACTTGATCGCCGCCGGAGCAAGGGAAATCGCCAGGACTGGCGCGCTCGGGCCCTCCTTTTGAGCAGCGACGCCGACTGCAACAATTAGATTGCCGAAAAGGTCTCGAAACCGCCGTAAGCCATCCGCTTCATGTCGAACAGCGGCTTCTCCTTCATCATCTTCTTCATTCGCGGATCGGCCATCAGCGCCTTGTTAACCTGGTCGCGATGCTTGCGCGAACGGTATTCGATCACCGAGTGCACCAGCACCTCATTCGCCTTCACCTTCATGATCTTCGGAAATGGCTGTAAGTGCGGCGTCTTGACATCCTCGGCGACAAATTCGCGGCACTCGAGTGCGCCCAAATCGCCCGCGACTTTCGCGAACCTCCGCGCTAACCGCTTGTACGCCGCAAAGTTCTTCTTCGGCACGACCAGCAGGAATACATCTACATAGCCCTTCATCGTTCTCTCTCCTATCAAGATGTTGCTATTGACTCAAGTAGCACCGCCAGCCGCTCCAGCGTCTGGTGCATGCCTTCCACCGCCCCGTACTTCTCGGCGACTTCGTTGCGGATTGCCTTGGAGGTAAAGACCGCCTGCAGCGTCAGCAACGTCCGCTTGCCGAGTGCCTCGAACAACACTGTCACTTCGAACTTGTGCGGATCGTCGACCGATTGGGCGACATGCGTGTACACCAGCCGCTCCGGCCGGACCACCTCGCGGAAAACGATGTAGTTCGGATAGTCCACGCCGTCGGGACCATGCATCGTCAACCGCCACACACCGCCCGGGCGCACCTCCATCTCATGAATCGTGTTCGTGAATCCGATCGGCCCCCACCACTGCGCCACGTGCTGGGGTTCGACCCATGCCTGCCACACCAGCTCGCGCGGCGCATTGAAAATGCGCATCGAGGTCACCTCCCGATCGAGGGTCGAGAGCGCTGTCTGCTTTTCGCTCATTGCTTGCTCCTCTCTCTTCGCTACTCTTTGGCGCCCGCTGCGGCCGTTTGTCGTCGGCGCCGGATCAACGTGTCGATACTGAACTCGCCGCCGCCGTACGCCGCCATGAACAAGAAGACAAAGCAGTACAGCGCGGCCGAGACCCCGCCGTTGAGAACCGGCCAGGCGCCGTTCGGCGCGTGAAACTGCCAATACGCCACCGCCATCTCACCCGACAGGATGAATCCGCTGATCCTGGTAAACAGCCCCAGCATGATCAGAATCCCGCCGACAACCTCCAGCAGCCCGCCGATACCGACCTGCGTCGTCAGACTCGCCGTTGCGCCGTTCGCTCCCGGCATCCCGCCGAACCAGCCGAAAATCTTCATCGCGCCCGCCTGGAAGAACATCAAACCCGCCGCCAGCCGCAGCATCAGGTAGGCAACCGGAACTAACCGTTGCGTGTTCATCTATACTCTCCTGTCTGTTGGGCCCGGTATGCATCCAACTGGCTGAGGCTCCCGCCAAACCCCTGCCGCATCGAATCGAACCTCGCTTTGAATACCGCGATCTCCGCCGCCGGCGCCCGTTTGCCACCCGAATTCTCCGCCATCGTGGCTCCTTTCATTCTGCCATTGCCTCTCGTCAGCGCATCCGCGCCAGTTCTTCTTCCAGCCGGTCAAAGTTCTCCTCGTTCTTCGCGGGGACAAACTCCCGCGACCGCTCGCAGGCACCGGCATCTTGAAAACGCATACAAAATCGCACCCGCGTCTTGTCCGCCTCGGCAGCGAACGTCGCGATCACTCGAAATCGATGTTGCGACAAGTGGTCGAAAACGATCCGCTCCGGCTTCGCGACCTCGACATAAACGCTATGATTCTCCCAGTCGCGACCGTCCGGACCGTGCATGGTGAAGCGCCAGTTGCCGCCCGGTCGCAGGTCGTGCTCGTGAATCGTGTTCCGAAATCCCTGCGGTCCCCACCAGTTCGCCAGATGCGCCGACACGGTCCACGCTCGCCACACCAGTTCGCGCGGCGCGTCGACCAGACGCTCAGTGACAATCTCCCGCGCCGGATCGCTCACTACCGCCGCTGCCAGCGCCTCCAATTTCTGCAGGCTCTGCGTCCAACCCGCCTCCATCCCGGCCAAGTACTGCACCGCCGCGGCGGTGGCCATCGTCACCACGGCATCGACCGTCACGATCGTCTTGCCGTCCGCCGCGCTTAGCGTCACCGTCGTCAGAACTTCAAAAATCGGCTGCTTCTTGTCATCCAACGCCGCGGCCGTGAAGACCAGTCGCTCCGGCGCGATGACTTCCAGAAATTCTCCTGCCGCTGGATAGATCGTCCCGTCCGGGCCGCGCATCTCGATGAAGAAGCGGCCGCCCGGCCGCGCTTCCCACTCGCAGCGCGGGTTGGTGAATCCGTGCGGTCCCCACCAATGGGCTATGTGGCTCGAAGAAGTCCACATTTGGAATACGAGTTCGCGTTCCGCGGCGATCGCGCGCGTCACCCGCACGCGTGGACAGGTCCCGGTTGTCATCGCTTTCCCTCATTCTGTTTGATGCGCATCTTCACGATCTTCTTTACCAGGGTCGCAGCCGGCGGATTCTCGGGCGTGAATTGAATTGTTGTCCCCGAAACCTTGTACCCCGCCAGTTCTTTGGCGAACTGCTTCGGAACCGATTTGTCTACACAAATGAAACTGCAGTGATGCTTCGCGGCCATGAAGTGCACCAGCGGCCCGTTGAGTTTGTAGGTGGGGATTTGGTAGCTGATCACTTCCACCGCCTGCGGCGCCGCCGCGCGGATCGCCCGGCGCAATGGCTCCAGCACCGCGCGCTGCACTTGCGGCAGTTTCGCCAGATACTCCTCGACGGTCTTGGCCGGATTCATGCCAGACTCCGTGCGACTTCTTTGGACTTCACGAACTCTCCAATCATTTTCGTCTCCTTCCCGTTGTCGTTTCTATGCCGCTTCTCGAGTCAGGCTGACTTCGCATCCTGGATGCGAATCCAGGCGCGCACGGCCTGCTTCAATTGGCTTTGCTTCGCCTTCACTTCGGCCATATTGCGGAAATAGCTCATCTTGCGGCCGTCCGGATACACCCCTTCGAGCACTTCGAAATCCCCGCCCATCTCCGCGCCGCTCGGCCACACCAGATGCACCTGCTGTTGCGCGCGCACGTGGATCACCACCATGTCGCCCTTATAGTAGAAACTGGGCGCATTCCATTTGATCCTCTCGGTGATCCGCTCATCGACCCCAAGAATGATTGCGCGCACTGCCTCAATTTCCGCCTTGAGCGGATGCTCCAACTTGTCGAGAAATTCCCGCACCTGTTGGGGATCATCCAACACTTTGACTTTCGGTTTCTTCGTATCAGCCATCGGACAACCTTCCTGTTTCTACCGCGCTTGCTCGAGACTCGCTCCCAACTTGTCGAACGATTCGTTCCAGCCGGCACCGGTCATTTCCTTCATCACGCCGGCCGGCAAACCGACATGCCGCAGCGTCATGATCGTCTGCCCCGCTTCCTCGGCCAGCGTCACATAGACCAGCGTCTCCAGCGGAAAATCCGCCGTCATCCCGTAATGTGCCGCCGACACCACGTTGCCGTCCCGGTCGGCAAAGCAATCCGTATACACCAACCGCTCCGGCTCGACAATCTCCTTAAACACGCCGGTCGTGTAATAGTCCACGCCTTCCGCCGAGCGCATGCACCACAGGTAGTGTCCGCCGACACGCACATCCATCCGGCACACCGGACAGGTGAATTTTCCCGGCCCCCACCAGCGTTGAAAATGCTCCGGCTCGGTCCACGCCTTCCACACCAGTTCTCGCGGCGCGGCAAAGGTGCGCCTAATCACCAGGTCACCGCCGGCGGTGCTATCGCCTGGTCGTTCGTTGACAGACATGCTTCTTCCTTTCCCTCTTGACTCGTGTTGCTTTGCGCGCCTCCGGTCTGCCGCCCGGTTTGGCTGAAGCGATCGGCTCCGCTTGTGCCTGCAATTCCTGCAGGTACTTGTCGAGGCGGTCGAAACTTTCCTCCCAGAAGCGCCGGTAGTGCTCGATCCACCCTGAGGCTTCCTTCAGCGGCTGCGCTTTCAATCGGCAGGGCCGCCACTGCGCCGCGCGCCCGCGTTCGATCAGCCCGGCGCGTTCCAGCACCTTCAGATGTTTGGAAATCCCCGGCAGGCTTATCTCAAACGGCCGCGCCAGGTCCTTCACCGACACTTCGCCCCTCATCAGGTGCGTCAAAATCGCCCGCCGCGTCGGATCGGCCAGCGCGGCAAACGTCATGCTCAAATGATCTTGCGTCGTCATCTAATAAACCACTCGGTTAATTAACTTATCGGTAAAATAATCAGGCAAATTCAGTCTGTCAATCACAAAAATGGATTTCTTTCGTCAATAATTTTGAAGTTGCGTCAGGTCTTCTCACGCGCCGTGCATGTCGGAAGAAGCAGTACTCGATTCCGCGCGTGGTGACCTGATGCCCCCATTGCCCCGCGGCGATCGCTGTAGGAGCCGGGTCTGCCTGCCCGCGACAAGCTCTCGCTCCGCCCACTTCGCTTCTCTTCGATGATTGCCGTGCCTCCCTTTATGGCGGAGTGGCAGGGATTCGAACCCTGGAGACCTTTTTGGGGCCTACACACTTTCCAGGCGTGCTCCTTCAGCCAGCTCGGACACCACTCCGTTTTCACGCCGACCGCGCTCCCGCGGCCGGCCCGCCAAGGGCTTCAATCTATCGACCGCCCGCCCAAAATCAACCGATTCTTTGCCGCCCCGGTCGATTCGCGCCGACTGCCGCCTAAAAAATTTCCGCGAAGAAATCTTTCATCGCCTGCCACGACCGCCGGTCCGCATTCGCATTGTACGCCGCCCCCTTCGTCTTGTCGTCGCCCGCTTCCTTTTGCGTAAACGAATGCACCGCGCCCGAGTAAGCGATGAACTGATAATCGACGTTGGCCGCCTTCATCTCCTCCATAAACGCCTGCACGTCCGCCATCGGCACATTGGGGTCCTCTGCACCATGGCACACCAACACCTTCCCCTTGATATTGGCCGCATCCGCCGGATTGCTCGCTTGCAACCCGCCGTGAAACGAAACGACACCCGCCAGCGGCGCACCCGAACGCGCCAACTCCAGCGCCGCAAAACCGCCGAAGCAGTAACCGATCGCTGCCACCCGTTTCGGATCCACCAGCTTGTTTGCCAACAGCGTCTGTAATCCCGCCTGCAAGCGGTCGCGCAGCAACTTTGCGTCGGCGTAATACTTACCCGCTTCCTTTGCGGCTTCCGCATTCGTCGCCGGCCGCACACCCTTGCCGTACACATCGACGGCCAGCGCCACGTACCCCAGCTCCGCCAGCATCCGCGCACGCATCTTCTCGTTCTCCGTCAGACCACGCCACTGATGAACGATCATCACTCCCGGCCGCGCACCGGTCTTGGCATCGTCGTAAGCCAGATACCCTTCGAGGGTCGTATCCCCCAGCTTGTACTCGACCACTTCCGTCTTCACCGCCGCCGCCGCTCCGGCCGCCAGCGCCAGTACCAGCGCTGCCATTGCCATCAAGTTCTTCATCATTCCTCCATGATTACCATTTATCGATGACCTCTTGGCCAATGCAGGTTATACGCTGCTCGCGGCGATTCGATGGCGCCGGATAGGTCCGCTCATTTTCCCCTTGCGCCGCGCTGCATTCGCTCTTTTCTATTCCAACGATGGCTGTACAAACGATACTTCTTCTCGGCAATCCGTTACTCTACCAGAAGTGCGCCGAGATTCTGCCCGACGAACTGCCGCAACTGCCGCCGATCGTCGCCGACCTCCACGACACCCTGATGGATTTCCGCGGCCGCCACGCCGCCGGCCGCGCCATTGCCGCGCCGCAAATCGGGGTGCTCAAACGCCTGATCTACATGCACGTCGGCAGCCCCGTCGTCTTCATCAATCCCGTGCTCCACGACCTCTCCGAGGAAATGTTCGAAATCTGGGACGACTGCATGTCGTTCCCCGACTTGCTCGTCAAGGTGCGCCGTCACCGCACCTGTCGCATCACCTACCGCGATCTGGAGTGGAACGAGCAAACTTTGATCCTCGAAGACGCCCTCTCGGAGCTGCTGCAGCACGAGGTCGACCATCTCGACGGCATCCTCGCCGTCAAGCGCGCCATCGATTCCGAGTCGTTCGCCTACCGTAGCGAACGCGAACGCCTGCTCTGAGCCCTGCGCCCGGCTCTACCTCAATCGCACCAATAGCTTACCTGCCCGGCAAATACCTGTTGACTCGACTGAAGCGGCAGCTATATTGGGCGTCTATTTGTCTTCAACCTCATGTAGGGTTTGAGTATAACGACGGAGGATTATCCCGATTATGAGAGGCGATACCTGGAAGATAGTGCTGACGATCGTCCTGATCATCGCAGCTATCTTTTATCTTTGGCCCACCTTCCAATGGTTCACCATGAGCGCATCCGATCGGACCGCCATGCAGCAAAACAACCCCGACGCCTTTGCCAATCTGCAAAAGAAAGCCCTCAAACTCGGGCTCGACCTGCAGGGCGGCATGCGGGTTGTGCTCGAAGTCGATAAGTCGCAGCTGGATGACAACGCTAAACAGGACGCCCGTGATCGCGCCCTCGAAATCATCCGCAACCGCGTCGACCAGTTCGGCGTCGCCGAACCCGTGATTCAGGCCCAGGGCAGCGACCGCATCGTCGTTGAACTCCCCGCTTTGCAGGATCCGGAACGCGCTCGCAACCTGATCGGCAAGACTGCGCTCCTTGAGTTCCGCCTGGTCGAAAGTCCGGAGAACTCCGACCTGCTGATCAAGCGCCTCGATCAGATCGCCGGTAAGCTCAGCCCCGACGCCGCCAAGACGCCGACGGCTGATACTGCCGCCACTCCTTTTGCCGATCCGTTCGCCGACACCACGAAACTGGCCGCCGACACGACCAAGGACACGACCGCAGCGCTGGCCAACACCGACCAGTCCAATGTCCTGACCCAGTACCTCGATTTCAACGGCGTGGCGTACCAGGTGACCGAAGAGGACTATGCCGCCGTCGATCGTATCGTCAACAATCCGGAAATCAAGGCCGCTTTGCCCGCTGACGTTGAACTGGCCTGGGCCATTCGCCCCGAAATGATTAACGGCCGCCAGCGCCGCCAGCTCTATATCCTCAAGAAGAAAGTCGAACTGACCGGCGCCCATCTCAAAGCGGCCAACCCGAACTACGACCAATTCCACAAACCGGTGGTCGATTTCGAACTTGACCGCGAGGGCGGCGAAATCTTCGGCAAGCTGACCGGCGCCAACATTAACAAGCCGCTGGCGATTCTGCTCGACGGCCGCGTCGAGTCGGCGCCCAACATCCGCTCCAAGATCCGCGACCGCGGCCAGATTACCCTCGGCGGCAATGCCACCTTCTTTGACGCCAAGGATATGGCCACGATCCTCCGCGCCGGCGCGCTACCCGCTCCGGTGAAAATCGTCGAAAACAACGTCATCGGCCCGACCCTCGGCAAAGACTCGGTTGACGCCGGCATCAACGGTCTCTTGATCTCCTTCATCGTTGTCGCGGCGTTCATGATTATCTATTACAAGCTGGCCGGCGTCGTCGCCGATATTGTGCTGTTCCTGAATATCCTGTTTCTGCTGGCAGTGATGGCGGCACTCGGCGCCACGCTGACCCTCCCCGGCATCGCCGGTATTATCCTGACGATCGGTATGGCCGTCGACGCCAACGTACTGATCTTCGAGCGCATGCGCGAGGAGGTGCGCACTGGTAAGAAAGTGGCCGCCTGCATTGAGGCCGGCTATGAGCGCGCGCTCGCCTCGATCGTCGACAGCAACCTGACGACGCTGATCGCTGCGGGCGTCTTGTACTACTTCGGCACCGGACCGATTCGCGGCTTCGCGGTCACCCTCGGCGCCGGTATTATCATTTCCATGTACACGGCTCTCGTTGTCAGCAAACTGATCCTGCACACGCGCCGTAACGCCGCCACTCTGAGCGTCTGACAGTTGAGGAGTAGAGAGCAATGCAATTCTTAAGCAAAACCAACTTCGATTTCATCGCCATGCGGAAAGTCTCCTGGGCAATTTCCGCGGTCCTGATCGTGCTCGGAATCGTCGCGCTGTTCATGATCGTCTTCGGCAATGCCAGTCTCTCGATCGACTTTGCCGGCGGCACGGAAATCCAGGGCTCCTTTGCCAACCCGGTCGAAGCCGGCACCGTCCGCTCGGCACTCGCAAGCGCGGGCTTCGCTGATGCCACGATCCAGGCGATTCAGGGCTCGACGCCGAACCTGTTTAACGTGCGCGTCAAATCCGCCTCCGGCGGTTCCGAGAGCGAATCAACCGTGGCCGAACGACTGCGCGATGCGCTGAACAAGGGCATCCCGGGCAACAGCTTTAAACTCGACTCGGTGCAGGAAGTCGGACCGACCATCGGCGCCGAACTGCGCACACAGGCCCAGATCGCCATGGCTATCGCTCTGGTCGGCATCCTGGTATACATCTGGGTGCGCTTCGACTTCCGCTTCTCCGTCGCCGCCACGGTCGCCACGTTCCACGATGTGCTCGCCGTCCTCGGCCTGATGTTTATCTTGCAGCGCGAAATGTCGATGCTGATCCTGACCGCCCTGATGACGATCGCCGGCTATACCATCAATGATAAAATCATTGTCTTCGACCGAATTCGTGAACATTTGCGGGTCTTTCGCAAGAAGTCCGATTTCGTTACGGTCGTGAACGGCGCGATCAATCAGACCCTCTCGCGAACAATCATCACTTCCCTGACGGTTGTGATGGCGTCGCTCGTTATCCTGTTTGTCTGCGGACCGGTGGTGCGGGATTTCGCGCTGGCGCTCCTGATCGGTGTCGTCGTCGGCACTTACTCCTCGATCTTCGTGGCTGCCCCGATCCTGGTGGAATGGGAAGCCCGTCGGCCCAAACGCTTCAAATAGGCGTCATGACTCAGGCCGATTTCTGACATCGGATGTGCGCGGGCAGTCGGAATGCGGCTGCCCGCTTTTTTTCGCTCGCGCGGGCCACCGGATTCGCGCAAATTGGCGCCCCGCCCCCTGCGTAAACTTTGGGTAACCGCTGACGGTTTATTCTGCCGGCGCGCGGCGCCAGGATTAGAAAGGACTCTTCATGGCCAGACAAGGCAACGACCCGATCAGCCGCATCCTGCGGAAACTCCCCCTGGCGTTCCAGGTCATCGCCGCGCCCAAACCCGGCGCCGTCCGCCAACGTAGCGAAATCGATGACCGCCACAAATGGCGCCTCGACCATATCTACACCAACGACAACGACTGGCGCGCCGACTTCGAAACAGTCAAAACCATGATCCCGAAAATCACCGTCTGGCAAGGCCGCCTGGCGGAATCGGGCCACAGCCTCTTTGCCTGCTTCGACCACCGCGACCAGAGCGCCATCCTCTTCTACAAGCTCTATATCTACGCGCACCTCAAGCTCGATGAGGACAACCGCTCGGCCCCGTACCAGAGCATGGCCGATGAAATCGCCGCCCTTTCCACCATCTTTGCCGAAGCCGGCTCGTTTATCACCCCGGAAATCATGGCGATTACTGACGACCGCCTCGATCAGCTCAAAGCCGAATGCGCGGAACTTAAGCTCTACGACCACCACCTCGACGAGATGCGCCGCATGCGCGCACACATCCTCTCCCCCGAGGAGGAAAAACTCATGGCGCTCACCGGCAACGTCGTCCGCGGCCCGTCGCAGATCTTCCGCATGATCGATGATGCCGATATCAAGTTCGGCGAAGTCACCGACGAAAACGGCAATCGCATTCAGTTGACCAAACAACGCTACAGCGAACTGCTCGAAGCCAAAGAGCGCCGCGTCCGCAAGGAAGCCATGGAGACCTTCGTCGCCGGCTACAAGACATATGTCAATACCCTCGGCGCCACGCTGGCTACCTCAGTGTACAAAGACCTGTTCTTTGCCAAAGCGCGCCGCTACAGCACCTGTCTGGAATCGGCGCTGGATGCCGACAATATCCCGCAGGCGACCTATCACAACCTCGTCACCACCGTCGACAACCATCTCGGTGTGCTGCACCGCTACGCCTCTCTGCGCAAGCGCGTGCTCGGTCTCGATGAACTCAAGCCGTACGACATCTATGTCCCGCTCGTGCCCGACGCCAAAATCAAAGTGCAGTACGATGAAGCCGTCCGCCGCATCCTCGAAGGGCTCTGGCCGCTCGGCAAGGAATACCTCGGCGACCTGAAAACTGCTTTCGAGTCGGGCTGGATCGATGTTTACGAGACCGAAGGCAAAGGCTCCGGCGCGTACTCGTGGTCAACTTACGCCACCCACCCCTACGTGCTGATGAATTACAACGACACCCTCGACAACATGTTTACCCTCGCGCACGAGATGGGTCACGCGCTGCATTCGCACTACTCGAAGAAATACCAGCCCTACATCTACTCCGGCCATTCGATCTTCACCGCCGAAGTCGCCTCGACCACCAACGAGGAATTGCTGATGCACTACATGCTTGACCGCGCCGAATCGCGCGACCAGAAGGCCTACCTGCTCAGCTACTACCTCCAGCAAATCGTCGGGACCTTCTTCACGCAGGTGATGTACTCGCAGTTCGAGGACCAGGTGCATTGCGATGTCGAGGCCGGCCGCCCGCTTTCCGCCGACGGCCTGCGGCAGACCTTCCGCGGCATCTACCAGAAATTCTGGGGACCGGAGATGAAACTCGAAGACTATTCTGACATCGCTTGTCTGCGCATCCCGCATTTCTACCGCGCGTTCTATGTCTACCAATATGCCACCAGCTATTCGGCGGCGACGATGATCGCGGAGAGACTGCTCAAAGGCGACGAGCAGCAGCGCGTGAACTACTTGAAGTTCCTGCAGTCGGGCGAGTCGAATTATCCCATCGAAACACTGCAACAAGCCGGCGTCGACTTGACCAAACCGGATGCCATCGAGGCCACCGCCCGCCTCTTCGGCCGCCTCGTCGACGAACTCGAAGCCTTGCTGCTGAAATAACTCAATATTCTCTCGACTTGCGTAGGTCAGGATCCCTGCGATCCTGACATTTCCACTGCCACTGGTCACGCCGCTGCCCCATCGCCTGCGCAGCGTCCCGAGGAACGAGGGATTGCGGTGGGTTTTCCGCAAAGTCCCGTAGGTCAGGATCCCTGCGATCCTGACATTTCCGCTGCCGCTTGGTCACGCCGCTGCCCCGCCGCCTGCGCAGCGTCCCGAGGAACGAGGGATTGCGGTGGGTTCTCCGTGCCGTTGCGGCAGGTCTACCCGCGAAGCGCCATCGACTCAAGCTCGACCAAGAGCCTGCCGCGCACCTCGTCGCCACACAACCCGGTCGTTTTGGATTCCCGCATTCACTTTAATGCCGCCGTCTCCCCTCTCCCCCTGGGAGAGGGGCCGGGGGTGAGGGCCTTCGCATCGCCACGGGTCCATCCCGCACGCCCACCACCGCCGGAAAGTCATTCCCCTTTAACGGGTGTGTTGATGCATGATCATTGTCAGCCCCCCTTGCAGCTCATAGCGCCTCTCCAAATACCGTCTTCTTCACCGCAAATCGATAGCGGCCCTCTCCGACAGCAGCCGTCACCGGCGGCAGCCGCAGCGAGCCCACCAGATTCGCGATCAGTTCTTCCGTGTACAAATTGTAGATCTGCACTTCCTCCTCGGAAGCCAGGATCAGGTACCTCTCTCCTCGATACTCTCGCTCCGGAAACACTTCGCGAAACTTCAGGCTCACCGGCGTTGTAGCGCTACTATCACCGCCGATCAGCACCGTGTCGCGACATTCAATCAAGTAGCGCGTGCTGTCCTGCCAGAGCGTCATCACCGCGTCGCGCCGAAACTCCACGAATCCCGCTGCCGTTTCCGCCGTGTCGATCAACGGCCGGCTCGAGTGCCCGGCAATCCACTTCCACCACAACTCGGAGTCGGGCAGACGACCCGGCTCCAAACTCAACTCCGCCACCTGCTCCGCCGTGCCGCTGAACCGGCGGTAGAGCGCGAGATACTTGCTCATCCCGAATGTCTCGATCAGGAAGCGGTTATACGTCCCACTCGCCGGATAACTCAAAGAGGCGTGCGTTTCATTCCAGCCCTTCATCGTCAGCAGATCGCGATAGTCAATCGTCCCGGAAGTGAGCAGGAACGTCCCCAGCTCGTCGCTGACCGGTGCCGCAATTCCGCCGCGCCCGCCCAACGCCACCGCAAGTCCCTCCTGCAGGAATGAATGCGTAAACAGCGGTAGCCGCTGCAACTTGACGTTGACCAGCAGATGCACCAGCTCGTGATAGTGGCAGGGATAGTGCGTGATGATGCGGTCGCCGGCCACCTCGTACATGCCGCGGCTCTCAAAGCCGGTCAACATCGCGACTTCCCGCTCGTCGCGGCACAACACGTATTCGATCTTCTCCCGCGCAATACGATTGACCTGCGCCTCATCCAACTCCAGCACCTGCGCTGCCTGCGTGAAGAACGCTTCCAACTGCGCGACACAATACGGATGCGGCTGCGCGGAATCACTTACGACAAATCGAAAATGCGTGCTCTCGACCTGCTTCCACCCTCGCGTGTAATAAACCGCGGGTGCGATGAACTTGCCGTTGCGGAGGAAAAACTCGCGGGTGTACTGCGGGCGCTCGCACTGCAATGTCAGCTTGACGTACGGATCTTCCAGCGCTTCGATTTCCAGCCTGTACTGCAGACTCCCGTTCACGACCGCTGCCTTGATCGCCGGATCAAGATCGTGCCCGATCAGACTCTTGCAGACCACCCCTTCATATTCGATCCCCAGCTTTTCCGCTTGAGCCATCTCCGCCGGATCAATCAGCGCCGCGATCCCCTCGTCATTGCGGCACAACCGCTGAATGAAGTCTTCTGCCGCCGTCGGCGTCAGCGCCGCCGTCGGCGCACTGGTCGCCACCGCCAGCCACAGCACGGCGCCAAGGAGCTGCCACTTGGGGAATTGGATCTTGTTCACTGCAAGGTATACACCTTGCCCCTGACGCGCGCCGATTCAAACGGCCGATGTTACGGTTGGCCCCCCTACCCCTTCACCCCCTGGTACAGCCCCGTAATATCCACATCCTCCGCCGCGTCGATCACGCGGTATTCGTCCGGCTTGAGATGGTCGTCGGGAATAATCTCGATCTTGAACCGGTGCGCCTTCTCGATCTCGCGAATCCGGTTCTCGTCGCGATCCTGCATGAACTTCGCCACCTCGGGGTGAAAATGCACCTGGTAGCGCTTGCCCGCCTTGGCCACCTTGGCGCGCATGAAAAACCGCTCGATTTTCATCGCCACCGTTTCCTTTGACTGTATCCGTCCGAACCCGGAACAGGTTGGGCACGAATCCGACAGCGTGTACATGATCGACGGCTTCGTACGCTCGCGCGTCATCTCCACCAACCCGAATTCCGACACCGGTAAAATCGAATTCTTCGCCCGGTCGTTGGCAAAACAGCGCTTGAACTCCTCGAACAGCACCTTGCGGTTCTGGTGCGAGTACATATCGATGAAATCCACGATGATCAGCCCGCCGATGTCGCGCAGCCGGATCTGCCGCGCCGCCTCCCGCGCCGAATCGAGGTTCGTCTGCAGGATCATGTTTTCCGGATCCTTCTTGGTGCCGACAAACCGCCCCGAGTTCACGTCGATCGTCGTCAGCGCCTCGGTGTGGTCGATGATGATATACGCCCCCTTCTTCACCCAAATCTTGCGGTCGAGCATCTT
>JADYYF010000075.1 GCA_020853795.1 Candidatus Zixiibacteriota bacterium | reverse complement strand
GCCGCGGGCGAGGGCGGAAAGCATCAGGCCATTCCACTCGGTCAGAACCTTATCATCCTTGAATGGGCGGTTGCGACGGTCGCGGTGTTCGAGCAGGCGGCCGCGCAGTTTGCGCAGGTGATCGGTCAGCGACTCGACCGAGTAATTGTAGCGCGGGGCGAATTCGTACGGATCGCTGCGGATGTTCAGTACCGAGCGCTGATGTTCGAAGTTGCCGCGACGATCGACGCCGTAGTAATCGCAGAAGAGATGGCCGTCGGTCGCACCCAAGGCCTCCATGATTTCCGATTCAGTCCAGACGTAGAACTTGCCCTCTTCCCCATCGCTGTCGGCATCCTCGGCAGAGTGGAAACCGCCGGCGGGATCGGCCAGGTCGCGCAGTCCGTAGTCGAGAATCTCGGTGACGATGGTCCGGAAGCGATCGTCATGCGTGACCTGCCAGGCATCGGCGTAGGCGACGGCAAGCAGGGCGTTGTCATAGAGCATCTTTTCGAAGTGCGGCACCAGCCACATGTTGTCAACCGAGTAGCGATGGAAGCCACCACCGAGGTGGTCGTAGATACCGCCGCTCGCCATCTTGTTGAGTGTCAGTCTGACGGCGTGGAGGATGCGCGGTTCGCTGTCACGACGATTGCGACGCAGCATGAGCGAGAGCGCGAAGCTGGGCGGGAACTTGGGGGCATTGCCGAAGCCGCCCTCGACGGGATCAAAGCGCTCGAGCAGCTGATGAACGGCCGTGGCGACAGTCGTAGCGTTCAGTTTGGCGCCGCCCGCGGGCAAGGCGCTCGCCGCCTTAAGATGTGCGACGACTTCCTCACTGCCGGCGATGATCTTGTCGCGCTCGGTGCGCCAGGCGTCGGCGACGGCGTGTAGAATTGCAGGAAAGCCGCGGCGACCGTGGGCGTCCTCGGGCGGAAAATAAGTACCGCCGAAAAAAGGGCGGCCGTCGGGAGTGAGCCAGACCGACATCGGCCAGCCACCGGAGCCGGTGGTCATCTGCACGAAGGTCATGTAGAGATCGTCGAGGTCGGGACGCACTTCGCGATCGACCTTGATATTGACGAAGAGCCGATTCATGAGAGCCGCGATGATTTCATTATCGAAGCACTCGCGCTCCATCACGTGGCACCAATGGCAGGCGGAGTAGCCGATCGAGAGAAAGATCGGTCTGTCCTCGGTGCGGGCTTTGGCGAAGGCCTCCTCGCCCCAAGGGTACCAGTCGACGGGGTTGTGCGCGTGCTGGAGCAGGTAGGGTGAGGTTTCGTGAATCAGGCGGTTGGTGTGTTCCGGCATAGTCTCCAATTGATACGTCCGGCCGTGGATACGAATGGGAGGAATGTATGAGGCGGCGAAGAGTGTCAGACAGGAATGTCTAACCTACCGAGAAGAAGTTGAATTGCTATGATCGCAGGGCGGTGGCGCGAGTCTCGGCGGGAGCGGGTGCAGCGAGGTCTTCGTCACGGGCAAGCTGGTAGCGGCGGAGATAGAGGATGAACTTGGCACCGGCGCCGGGCGCCGATTCGATTTCGATGTGGCCTTTCATGTTGTCGACGCAGCGTTTAACGATCGCCAAGCCAAGACCGGTGCCGCCCTTCTTGCGGGAAAAAAACGGTTCAAAGAGTTTGTCTTTGACGTCGTGGCTGATACCGCAGCCGTTGTCGGTGATGACGAGGCTGAGCCAGTCGCCAGCGGGAAATTCCACCCGCTCGGCGTGGAGGCCGACTTTCACGATGATGCGGCCGTCATCGGGGGCGACGGCATCGACGGCATTGGTCAGGATATTGAGCAAGACCTGGCGGATCTGATCTTCGTCGCCGATGACGTAGTCGGTCGGTTGCGCGGTGACGAATTCGAACTTGACGCCGGCCGGCACGCGCGGGTCATGACGCAGCAGTTCGACGACCTCGCCGGCGACCGAGACAATTTCGATCTTGGCCGAGCGACCGGGACCGGTGCGGGCGTAGCTGAGGAAATCGTTGAGTATTCGCGACAGTCGCTCCGATTCTTTCACGATCAACTGCATCAGGCGGGCGTTGTCGTCCTGCAAGGCGATTTCGTTCTTGAGGACTTCCACCGAGCCGGAGATCGAGGCCAGCGGGTTACGAATTTCGTGGGCGATGCGGGCCGAAAGTTCACCGACGGCGGCGAGGCGGTCCGCCTTGATCAGCGCTTGTTCCATCTCCTTGGCGGCGGTGAGGTCCTGGAAGACGGCGACGACGCCGCGGAGGCCGATGCGTTCATCGCCGAGGATCGAGGCGGAGAGGCCGAGCGGCAGGCGCCGGCCATTCTTGCCGACGATTTCCACCTCGGTGCGCACATTCGGCTTGGCCAGCTTCAGTACCGAAAGCACGCGCTCGCAAAAGTCGGGCATGGAGTGATTGAAGACCTCCAGAAAGCTCTTCCCTTTCACATCGATGCCGCGATAGCCGAGGATATTCTCGGCGGCGCGGTTGAAATAGACGATGCGGCCGGCGGCATCGACGGTGACGAGACCGGAATGGAGATTTTGCAGAATGTCGTCCGTGTCGAGCTGAACGCGCTCAAGTTCTTCCGAAGCGTGCGTCAGTTCGCCTTCCTTGGCGCGAAGTTTTTGCGCGAGGAAGCCGGAGATAAAGGCGACCAGGTAGAAGGTGCAGACGTGGATGAAGATGGCGTAGAAGACGTCGTCATTGCCCTGCACGGTGATGCGGAAGGTGTCGAAGGAGATGGCCTCGCCTTTCTCAAAGAGCCGATTGAGGCTGGAGGTGAAGGCGTAGGTCAGCGACGCCAGCGTGGCGATGGTGATCGTCCCGACGAGCTTGTAGATCAGGCTGGCCGAGACGATGGTGAGCAGGAACAGGATGGAATACTGCACCGTCAACTGGCCGGCGCTCTGGATAATGGCGCCCTCGGCGAGCAGTTCGAAGGCGAAGTGAACGAAAATGATTGTCCGCAGGAAGCCGGGGCGGAAGAAGCGGGCGTCGATCTCGATGACGAGCAGGAACAGCAGCGTGGCCAGCGAGTAAAGCAGGAACGGCCAGAAATTCTGGCGCTGGGTGCTTTCGTTGAGGACGACGGCGCCGAAGAGCAACAGGAAGATCGAGAGGCGCAGCGGGATAAACCAGAAGCTGCGCAACTCTTCCTTGAGCTTTTTCTTACGCTGTTTCATCGTCATGAAGAAGCCACCTCCGCTCAAGCGGAGGTGGCCTCTGTCGAAGGTTGTCTGCCGAACGGACGCTTAGTTGATCTTGCCAATAATGTCGAACATCGGCAAGTACATGGCGATCAGGATGCCGCCGATCACGATACCCATAAAGACGATGATGATCGGTTCGATCATCGAGGTCAGGGCGCTGACAGCCGCATCAACTTCCTCATCGTAGAAGTCGGCGATCTTGGACAGCATTTCGTCGAGACCGCCAGTTTTTTCACCGACGCCAATCATCTGGATCACCATCGGCGGAAACACGCCCGATTCCTTCAGCGGGTTGGTGATGGTATCGCCTTCGGCGATCGACAGCACCGATTTCTTGATCGCCCGCTGGAGTACCTTGTTACCCGCGGTTTTGGCGGTGATTTCGAGGGCGTCGAGAATGGTGACGCCGGACTGGATCAGCGTGCCGAGGGTGCGGGTGAAGCGCGCAACCGCGGATTTGCGGATCAGGTCGCCGAAGACCGGGGTCCTGAGCATAAACTTGTCGAACTGGAAGCGGCCTTCTTCGTTGCGCATCATGATCTTGAAGCCGACGAAGAGCAGTACCAGCGCGCCGAGGATCACCAGGAAATAGTTCTGCAAAAAATGCGAGATGCCGAGCACGAACTGGGTCGGGCCGGGCAGCTCGGCGCCGAGATTGGCGAACATCTTGGCGAAGATCGGCACGATAAAGGTCAACATCGCGATCGTCACGCCGGTCGCGACCAGCGACACAATCGCCGGATAGACCAGAGCGCCCTTGACCTTGCGGGTCAGCGCGTCGGCTTTTTCGCGATAGTTGGCGAGGCGGACGAGAATCGTGTCGAGGGCGCCGCCCATTTCGCCGGCCTCGACCATGTTAACGTAGAGCTCGTCGAAGACCTTTTTATGCTTGCCCATCGCCTCCGAGAGCGTCGAACCGGATGAGACGGCGTCCTTGATGTCGCCGATGATCTTGCAGAATTCCTGGGAATCCATCTGCTTGGAGAGAATATCCAGGCACTGCACCATCGGGAGACCGGCGCCGATCATGGTCGCGAACTGGCGCGTGAAGCGGGAGATGTGCACTTTCTTAATGCCCGAGCCGATCTTGATCTGGATCTGCGACGGCTTCTTGGAAACCTTGTCGACCAGGATCTTGTTGCGGCGCAGAATGCGATCGAGTTCGGCGCGGTCTTTGACTTTCAGTTCGCCTTCGACCTGCGAACCGGTGACCGTCTTGCCTTTGTATTCAAAAACCGGCATAACAACCTCCAGTTATCTTCGTTAACGATGCACTTCCGCGACCGTCTGCACGCGCGAGAGGATTTCGTTGAGTTCCTGCACGTTGGACGAACGGGACATCGCCTCGCCGATCGTGATCTTACGCGCCAGGTAGAGTTCGGCCAGCGACATGTTCATCGTCTTCATGCCGTACTTCTGGCCGGATTGCAGCATGCTATAGATCTGGTGAATCTTATCGTCGCGAATCAGGGCGCGGATGGCGGGCGTGCAGACCATGATTTCGGTGGCCAGGACGCGGCCGCCGCCGATGCGCGGCACCAGCTGCTGCGACACGACACCTTGCAGCACGAAGGAGAGCGTCACGCGAATCTGCTCCTGCTGGTTAACCGGGAAGACGTCGATGACACGGTTGATGGTTTCCGCGCAGGAGTTGGTGTGCAAGGTGGCGAAGGTCAGATGGCCGGTCTCGGAAATGTTGAGCGCCTCGGACACGGTCTCGAGGTCGCGCATTTCGCCGATCAGGACAACGTCGGGGTCCTGCCGCAGCGCGTACTTGAGCGCCGCCGCAAAGGAGCGGGTATCGGCACCGACTTCGCGCTGGTTGACCAGACAACTTTGGTGGCGGTGCAAGTATTCGATCGGATCTTCGACGGTCAGGATATGCGCCTTGCGTTCGCGATTGATCTTGTCGATCAGCGCCGCCAGGGTCGTCGACTTACCGGAACCGGTCGGCCCGGTGATCAGGACAAGGCCTTTGGGAACGTTGGCGAATTCAACGATGGTTTTGTCGATGCCGAGTTCTTCGAAGGTCGGCACCTTGAACGGAATCTGGCGCAGGGCGACGGAGATATTGCCGCGCTGCATATAGACGTTGACGCGGAAGCGGCTCATATTCTCGATGCCGAACGACATATCGAGTTCGTTGTTTTCCTCGAAGCGCTGTTTCTGCTTTTCGGACATCATGCTGTAGGCCAGCTTCTTGGTGGTTTCCGGCGTCAGCACGTCCATGTCGAGTGGAATCAGGCGGCCGTCGACGCGGACCTGGGGCGGCGAGCCGACCGACAGGTGCAGGTCGGAGCCTTTCCGTTCGAGCAGGATCTCGAGCAATTCGCGCAAGTTAATCATGGCAATATCCTCAGTTCTGAATCTCTTTCCGTGTCAGCGGCGCTATGACGTCTCGCCCAGGACCTGTTCGATGGTCGTGACGCCGAGTTTAACTTTTTCGATGCCGGCCATGCGCAGCGTATGCATGCCTTCCTTGATGGCCTGGGCCTGAATGTCCGGGGTCGGCGCATTCTCGAGGATGAGGCGCTCGACTTCGGGAGTGATTTCCATCACTTCGAATAATCCGGTTCGTCCGGCGAGACCGGTGTTGTTGCATTCGGAGCAGCCTTTGCCCTCGTAGACCTTGAAGCCCTTGATTTCGGCCTCGGGCACACCCAGGCGCAAGAGGACTTCCGATTCAGTCTTGACCTCTTCGCGACAGCGCTTACAGATCTTGCGCACCATACGCTGGGCCATGATCAACTTGGCGGCAGAAGCGACGAGGTAATTGGGAATGCCCATGTCGATCAGACGGTTGATCGACGAGGGCGCATCGTTCGTGTGCAGGGTGCTGAAAACCAGGTGCCCGGTGAGCGAAGCGCGGATGGCGATTTCGGCGGTTTCGCCGTCGCGGATTTCGCCGACCATGACGATATCCGGGTCCTGGCGCAGGAACGACCGGAGCGCGGCGGCGAAGGTCAGGCCGATATCGGGCTTGACCGCGACCTGGTTGATGCCTTCGAAGTTGAATTCGACCGGGTCTTCGGCGGTCATGATGTTGACGTCGACGGTGTTGATTGCCTTGAGCGCCGAGTACAGGGTCGTCGTCTTACCGGAACCGGTCGGGCCGGTGACGAGGATAATGCCGTACGGCAGGTGAATCGCCTTGTCGAATTTCTTGAGCGAGAGTTCCGGGAAGCCGAGATGGGTGAGATCGTGCATCAGGGCTTTCGGGTCGAGAATACGCATCACGACTTTTTCGCCGAAGATGGTCGGCAGGACCGATACGCGGAGGTCAATCGCGCGGTCGCTGATTTTGATTTTGATGCGTCCGTCCTGGGGTAAACGGCGCTCGGAAATATCGAGATCGGCCATGATCTTGACGCGGCTGACGATGGCCGCGCGGTACTTGAAGGGGAGCGGCGCCATTTCGATCAAATCGCCGTCGATGCGGTAGCGCAGGCGCAGCCGCTTCTCATAGGTTTCGATGTGAATATCCGAGGCGCCCTTGCGGACGGCTTCGGCGATAATCGAGTCGACGAGCTTGACCAGCGGTTTGTCCTGCACCGCCGATTGCAGCTCCATGACGTTGATATCATCGTCGCCCGCGGTAATGACCTCGATTTCGGAATCTTCGAGGCCCTTGAGAATTTCGGTGTACTGCGAGGAATTGGAATAGTAGTGCTCGACCGCCTTCTGGATGGCGGGTTCGGGCGAGATAACCGGTTGCACGGTGCAGCCGGTGATGAATTTGATCGCATCGAGCACATAGATATTGTTGGGATCGCTGATTGCGACGACCAGGGTTTTGCCGAGTTTGCTGACCGCAATGACATTGAACTTGCGGGCAATGTCGTTGGGGATCAGCTTGACGATATCGGGATTGAGCTCGAGATCGGAGAGGCGGATCGCGCCGATGTTGAGCTGTTTGCCGATGAAGTTGGTGATATCTTCTTCATCCGGCACAGCGCCGATCTGCACGAGGACCTGTTCGATGCGGCCCTTGCCCTGCTCCACCAGGGCGAGGGCCTTGGTGAGCTGGTCGCCGGTGATCTTGCCGGCGTCGACGAGCATTGTCCCTAATTCTTTAGAGCTCGGCATAGTCCTTCCTGGTGCTGCCGCTGCGATTCCGGCCGCAGCTATTCGCGGAAGATATCCTCCAGTTTATTTTCCGCCGAGGCGGTGAATTCTTCGGACAGGCCCTGGTCGGTGCTGTTGACCTTGCGCAGGACGGTTTCGAAGATTTTCTGCAATTCTTCGGCCGCTTCCTTGGCGTAGAGCCGAACCATGCCGATGGTGGTGCGATCGTCGAAGATGACCGCCAAAATCGAGCGGTCGCCGACGATGCCCATGTGAATATGGTCTTTGCGTCCCTGGTGGAAGAGGACGGAGAATTCCGGTTCACCCACCAGCTTGGCGATTTCGGCGGTGGAGGCAAAGCTGCCCGCCATGAGCGCCGAGAGCGCGGTGGTGTCGAGGGATTGGGTGAAGCCGTGTCGGGCGATAAGATGACCATCCTTATCGACCAGAAGGGCGCACTTAGCTTCCGAACCTTTCAGAAGCCGGGTCATCACCGCATCGATTTTCTCGGTGTCGTCCCAGTAGACAATGAGTTTGTCGCCAGCCACTTTCAGACCTCCTGACTAATCCTTATCCCGGCTGAACCAGCGGAATAAGAAGAATACTTTCTTTTTCTTTTTCACGCGGGTGCTGCGCTGCATGCCGACGACCTTGGGCACCTCGAAGGTTTCGGCGTAGTCGGTCGCAGGCGCTTCCGCGGCAGCTCTGGCAGCCGCGGGTTTATCCATTTTCAAGGCGTTGAAATCGTCATTGCCGATGGGCTGCAGATGCGATTCGATTTCCGCGATGGTCGGCTTGTGCGGCTTGGGCGCAACTGCCGCAGCGGCGGTCGCCGCCGGGCGCGCCAGGGCCCACTCTTCCTCTTCGGGCGGTGCCTGCACCTCAACGCGGCGCGGCACCGTTTCGGTCGCGGGGGGCGCGACGGCCGTTGCGGCGACGCGTTCGTAGGCCGGTTCCGGCTCCGGGGCGGCCGGTGATGGCGGGCCGGACGACTGCGGGCCGGCCGGATAGGCGGTCGCAGGTTCGGCATCCTCGGCGCCGGCGGTGGACGAGTCATCGCCCTTCTTGGCTTTATTGAGCACCAGCTTGGTAATCAGTTTCAGCGTATCGAAGACGCCGACACCCTTAACGGCGGAGGCCTCGAAGAACGGCAGGTTATTCCAGTTGAGATCGGCCTGCAGTTCGGCGACCGACATCACCTCCGGCAAATCGCGCTTGTTGTACTGGAGCACGATCGGCAAGGTGTTGAGGTCGTAGCCGTATTCGACGAGGTTCTCCTTGAGGTTATTCAGCGATTCGATGTTCTCGTCTTTCTTGGAGCGCTGGGAATCGGCGACGAAGACGACGCCGTCGACGCCGCGGAGCACGAGCTTGCGGGTCGCGTTATAGAAGACTTGTCCCGGCACGGTATAGAGCTGGAACTTGGTGGCGAAGCCGTTAATGGCGCCGATGTTGATCGGGAGAAAGTCGAAATAGAGCGTGCGATCGGCATCCGTGGCCAGACTGATGAGATCGCCGCGGGTTTTCTTCGGCACCTTGGCGTGGACATATTGCAGGTTGGTCGTCTTGCCCGACAAGCCGGGGCCGTAGTAGACAATCTTGCAGCTGACTTCCCGGCTCGCGTAGTTGATTGATACCATTAGAGTCTCCTAGAGTCTCCCTGCCGTGGCCTTACAGACTGATCTGCGTGATCGCATTCTTGATTTCGAGACGAACGAGACCGATGTTGACGCGCGGTTCGGCGGTCACTACGAGATAGCCGACCGGGGTGGCCGCGATGAACATTTTGGCCTCATCCGCTTCGATGGTCAGTTGTTTCAGCGGCGTCTGCTGGAGCCGTTCGAGGCTCTTGGCCACGGTGGAACTGATCGACCCGGCCAGGGCGCCGATGGTTTCGTTGTCGAATTTGCTGTTGAGATCGGCGGCGATGACGATGCCGTCGTGCCCGACGAGCATGCTGCCGGTGATCCCGGAGGTCTTATTCAGTTCAGACAGTACTTCCCGCATAACTTCTCCCTGCTTCGCTCATATAGAGATTTCTGTAACGATCCTGAAGATGGCGCAGCACCATATCGACCGCCTGGTGCACGCGGATTTTTTCGAGTTCGTCCGAGGCGGCGTCAGCGATGGAGAGGAGCCACATATCGGCGACGCGTTGGAGATAGAAGCGCTCCTGGCCGGTTTTGAACTCGAGGGTTTGGGGATGGACGGTGCCGCCCTGGGCGCAGGTGCGGTTGACATCGTCGACGATTTTGCGCGCGAGCGCGCTCCACATTTCCTGGTCATAGCGGCCGCGGCTCCAGCCGGCAACCGGCAGGCCCTCCCCGTCGATCAGCATGGCGCAGAGGACGCCGGAATATTCGCCGACGTGCTGGACGGCGTGCTGGAACGTGCGTTCGAGGAATTCCGCCGTCGGTCGCGGTTGCGGTACGGCGGTGACGGAATAGTCGCGCGGCACCGGGGCGGACGGCGTCGTCATCGTCGTGGCGCGCGCGGCGCCGTCGATGATGATGCGTTCGCTGGTGTGCTTGCGGACGCGGCGTTTTTTAGCCATGATGGACCTCACGGTCGAGTTGAAGACAAACGGAGCGGTGAGTGTAAACAGGTAGACGGCCGGCGGAAATTCGAGATACGCATCGCTCCAAGCGGCGGCCGGCGCCACGCGCTCCATGCCCATCAAGAAGAGGCAGAAGACGCCGGACATGGCGATGCGGCCGGCCCAGATTAAGACGGCGGCGGCAGCGCCACGGGTGAGCGAGGTATCGCGGTTGAAGATCATGCTGACCGCCAGAAAGAACAGCAGCTCGCCGGCGACGTAAGACCAACCGGTCAACCCAATCCCGAAGCCGAGGGTATTGGGATAGACCAGCATCGGCAGTGCCGCGAGAATCAGCAGGAACAGAACCAAGTGCCGAACATCCCTGATCGTCAAAGCCATAGCATCCTCTCAACTCTATTCAATCCGGAGGCGGTCGATGATCTCATCCAGCTTGAGACGCATCGAGCCCAGGTTGACATCCTTATCACACATCAGGACGAGATCGTACCGGCTGAGGCGCACGATCACGATGGTGGCGTCCTGAGTTTCCACGACGATTTGTTGAGCTTCGCCCAGCACCTGCCGGGCGCCGTCGGTCTGCGTATTGCGGCACATTTCGATGCCGAAGGCGGCGATTTCCCCGGGGGACTGCGCCGGCGCGCCGCGGTGATCGACGGCAGTGCCGTCGTGATTGGCGCAGACGACGCTGGTGACATTGGGGAAGTCGCTGACACAATCCATCATCTGGCTTAAGGTCAGCGGCGGTTCCTGCACTTTGGTCGGCGGCGACGGCGGCAGCGAGGAGGTCGGGGCGGCAAAGCCGACGGCGGGCGCCTGCTCGTTGCGGCGGCGGCGCGCTTCCTTCTTGGCTTTTTCCAGGCGCTGCTGCAGGTCCTGAATCAGGAGCGGGTTCGTGCCGGTGGCACGGAGTTTCTTGATCTCCAATTCCGCTTCGCCGAAGTTGCTTTTGGCGATCTGGATTTCGACGCGGAGTTGCGAGGTAGCGCGGGTTTCGCCGTCGAGGGCGACGGCTTCGGCCAGTTCCTGTTCGGCCCAATCGAACATTTTGCGCTCGAAGCTGATGCGAGCCATCACCAGGTGGCCGGGCCCATAAGTCGGATGGACGCGCAGGCCTTGCCGACAGACGCGGAACGCCTGGTCGAGATCGCCGTTAGCCCGGTAAGCGTCGGCGAGCGCAGCGAACACCTGGGAGTTCGAATTCTCCTTGAGAATCCGCTCGCACTTTTCGATCCGCTCTGCCAGACTTGCTGATTCCATCATAGAGACCTTCACGGATTGGGGTTAGGTCAAACTCTTCTTGATGCGGGCGACGCCCATCACGATCATAAACAGGGCCAGCACCTGCAGCGCACTGACGGCGCCCTGGGGCAGCGACAAGAAGTCGAGTTCGAGCGAGATGCTGAGGGCCTGGCCGATCGAGAAGATCAGGAACGAGACCGACAGCAACTGCCAGCCGGGCGACAATTCCCCGCCTTTCAGCAGGGCGAAAATCTTCATGCACATCGAGAAGCAGAGCAACCCGGCGATCAGCAGCAGAATATCCACCGCCACGGCAACCGCCGAGGACTCGCCGGGAGCGGTCTGCGCCGCCGCGCCGGTGAAGGGCAAGATCACGAGGGCGAGCAGGCTCAGCCCGGCCGTGTGGTTCAGGCGCATCACAGGACCTCCTTGGTCACTTTCACTTCCTTCAGGATCCGGTACAGTTCGTTGCCGACGTCGTACTTCTTGTCGATTTCGCGGCGCTCGGCCAGCGGCAGGGCGATTTCCTTCTTGATATCGGCCGCGACCTGCTTGCGGATTTCGATGCCGAGGTAGTTGTAGACGTAGGCGAGCTGTTCTTCGAGAATCTGGTTCAAGCCGCTGATCAGTTTCAGCGTGCGGGTTTCCTTCGGTGTCTTGGCCAGCGCGCGTTTGAGGGCTTCGAAATTCGTCGGGAAATCGGCGTGACTGACACCGTTGAAGTACTGCCAGATGCCCTTGCGGAAATTGGCGAGGGTCACCTGCACCTTCTCGTTCTCGGTGCCGAGTTTCTTTTCGAGCGTACGCTGGACGGTGCTGAACGCGGCGGCGTAGACGCGCAACAACAGCCAGAAGAGCGAGTCCTCTTCGCGCGGGTCGGCCACTTCCGCTTCCTTGGCGCCGGCGACTTCCACCAGCTTGCCGAGCAGGAGCTTATAGACGGCGCGCGAGGTGGCGAAATCGCCGAGCGGCGACTGCGAGAGGATGTCCTGCACGGTACGGGTGCCGTCGATCAAAGTCAGGACGCGGAATTCGTCGAGCGAGATGGTGACTTCGTCGGACTTGATCTGCGGCGTACCGGCGACACGTAGAATCTGGTGGTCGGATGGCATCACCTTCTGGATTTCGACCCACTCGTCGATGCGGCGCGTGCCTTCCATGATGATGTTCATGGTGTTCAGTTCAACGAGACCTTCGCGCGAGGCGGGCAGCTGGCCTTCCTTAAAAATGAACTCGCCCTCTTTCCAACTGAAAAGGTTGTAGATGATCTCTTCCACCTGCTGTTTGAGAAGGAGGCCGAGTTCTTCGCGGTTCAGCAGCTTCATCTCAACCAGGACTTGGCCGATCTTCTTGCCCGACGTCTTGTGCATATAGACGGCGCGCTGGAGGTCAGTCTTGGTGATGCGGCCGCTCTTGAGCACGATTTGGCCGAGGTAGTCCTCTTCCGCATCCTGCGAGCTGGCGCTGATGATGTTGCCTTCCTTGAAGACAATCTCTTTGCGGATATTGCCGCGAATGATGGTTACGGTGCCGGTTTTCTTGCCCGCAGAGAACAACTGGAGCAAATCGGGAAACGCCACCGTTTGGAGATTGCCGGTAAAACTCATGATCTCAGCTTGTTAGACTGTTCAAAAATTAACTCGCTGCGGACACAATTCGCCGCAGGGTTTACTTCATATTCATTATCGGGAGGTGGGTCGGGATTCTTAAGGGTGAATTGCCAATCCGGAATGTGATGTTGAAGCGGTGTAAGTGTTTTGTCGGGCTAAGTATTGGCCATCGGCAATACCCGGACGGTACCGTGAGCGACAATCAATTGAAGGGCGCCGGATTCAAAGGTACTCCAGACACGACAATGCGGGTGGGCGAGACGGAACGACGTGAGCGCAGCCTCACCGCCGTAACGGCTGAAATAGTTGAGGATTACGACGATGGCTGGCTGCAGGCGACGGACGAAATCGCCGGTGGCCGGATTGTTCAGAAGCCGCCAGTCCAAGCCGAGAACATCGACCCGTTCAACGAACTTGTGCAATTGTTGCACAGGAAGATTGGCGGTAATGAGCAAAAAGCGGAGTGAGTCGAATTCGAGGCGGATGATGGGGTCACGCGGCTCAATGATCGGGATCGGCGAGCGCCGATACAAGCCGCACAGAACGGAAGCAAGGGCGTCCCTGGCGTGCGACTCGGTGCTCGTGACGTACGCGTGCTGCACCTGCGTGATGCCGCGATAGCGCAGGAACGGCAGGACGATCGCCTCACCGGCGTCGAATCCGCGTTCGACCGTGCCGGCGTTGATCAAGGTTGGAGCGTGGCCGGGAGTCTCGACGACGAGCGTCGGCAGTTTGGCGGCATCGAGGAAAGTTACCCGCGACTGGGCGGCTTCTCCACCGATCGCGGCGCTCCAGAGGCCGAGGTTGAGGGCAATCAGAAGCAGCCAGACGAAGGCAACGGCGGACTTACTTTTCTTGAGAAGCGCCAGCAGCAGAAGAAGAGTCAAGTAGTATGCAAAGATCATCGACAGAGACGGCGCGCCGAGACGCAGCGGCGGGATCGGCAGGCTGTCGAAAACTGTCAGCGCCGAGCCGAGGAAGTCCATGGCATGATTGAGGGCGGCACCGACAACGGTTGCAACGAATGTAATCGGCGAGAGAAAAATAAGGATGATACCAAGCATGGTGATGATGCCGACAAGCGGGACGATCACGAGATTGGCCAGAAAGCTTACCAGCGGCACAGTATGGAAGTTATGGAGCAGGATCGGCACCACACCGAGCTGGGCAATGATGCTGCCGAGAAGGAGAATAAGCAGGTAGCGGGCGAGTTTGACGGGCCACGACTTCCCTTGCGGCAGCCACGGTTCGCAGGCCGGCATGAAGAGAATCAGAGCGATCGCGGCGGCAAAAGACAATTGCGTGCCGAGATCAAACAGGTACAGCGGGCGAAAGGCGAGGATAATCAGGCCGGCAACACTGACCGAGTTGAGCCAATTATTGTCGCGGTGCGCCATCATGCCGACCAAGGCGACGATCGCCATCACGGAAGCGCGGACGACGGAGGGTTGATTGAAGGCGAGAAAGGAGAAAATGACCACGCCGACGAGCGCGGGCAAGTAGCGATAGGGTCGGCGCAAGCGCAACGGTCGCAGGATCAGGAAGATCGTGGCGAGAACATAGCCGACATTCGAACCGGAAGCGGCCAGCACGTGCAGGGTGCCGGTGTCCTGGAAGCGGTTGTGGACGGACTCGGGAATGAAACGAACGTCACCGATCAAGAAACCGCGCAAGAGCGCAGCGTGCTCGACACTCAGGTAGCGTTCATAAGTGCGAATGATGTAGTCGCGCACCGGCACGACAATCGAGCGGATAAAGGGCTCGCCGGCACCGGAAGCAAGCAGCTCGACGCGATCGTCGGCGGCGAGATAGCAGACAGCATGAATACCGCGGCTGCCCAAATAGTGGCGGTAATCAAAGGCGCCGGGATTGCGGGCGGCGCTGGGAGTTCCGATGAAACCGCCAAAAGCCACGCGATCCTTATAATTGAACGCGGTGGTCGGTTCGTTGATACGCACGCGCAGACGACCGGAGACCGGGATCGTTCGATCGCGATAGCTGAGGGACTCAGCGGCAACCACGAGGTAGGTGCGGGTCGGGCGAATGTCGGGTTCGTCGGCGACGACGCCGATGATATGGGCTTTGCCGCCCAGCTCGGTGAAGTGCGAGATGTGATTGGAGGGAAAGTCGCTCAGTTGCTGCCGCGTCAGGAAGCCGCCGCAGGCGACCAGCGCGACGGCCAGAGTAATGCGGCTAAGGATCAAGCGTTCGACAAGTGTGTAAACCAAAGCCGCGCCGGTGGACAGCAGCGCCACCCCGAGATAGGCCAGTGACGGGATTTCGACGGCGGCGGCCAGCAGGATGCCGACCACAAAGAGCAGCAGAGCATGGAGCGCGGGCGCGCGCATGTTGGGCCTCCTTTAACTGCGACGAGACAGCTTCCGATTAACCGCGCCCCACAGGCGCGTCCACTCCTCGAGTTTAAGAATTTTGCACATCAGAACGAACACCGCCGCCGCCACCGCACAGAGGATGACAACTTGCAGCAGCCGATGCAAATCACTTTTGATCAGTTCCCGAAGGACGAATTCCCGCGTTGCCCAGACGGCGGCGCCCATGGCGGCGGCGGCCGCGGCGATCTTGAGCAGCGCACCGTAGAAGGCGGCGTCATGTGCCAGGCCGGTACGGCGGTGCAGCAAGAAGGAGAGCAGGGCGAAGTTGGCGAGGCCGGCAAGCGAAGCCGCCAACGCCAGTCCGGCAAAACCGAGGCGACCCTGCAGTTGGAAGCAGAGGACGATATTGATGGCGACACTCAGGATCGAGACCAGCGCCGGCGTGCGGGTATCGCGCATGGCATAGAAAGCCGGCACGGAGATGCGCACCAGCGTGAAGAACGGCAGGCCGATGCCGTACATCGCCAGCGCGCGGCCGGTGTTGACGGCATCACTGGCGGTGAAGGCGCCATACTGATAGACGGCGGCGCAGATTTCGTGCGCGAGCAGGATCATCAGGACCGTGCCGGGCAGGCTGAGGAACAGGCCGAGACGCAGCGCGCTGGAATGGATGCGGCCGAATTCGGCGTCATTCCCGGCGGCGGCTTCACCGGAAAGCCGCGGCAGCGCCACGGTCGCGATGGCGATCGCAAAGAGCCCCAGCGGCAAATGCAGCAAGCGAAAGGCGTAATCGAGATACGAAACCGCGCCGGAATCGCCGGAGGCAATGCGGGTGATGACGGCAACATTGATCTGCGTGGCGGCCAGACCAACGGCGGTCGGCAGGATCAAGAGCAGGAGTCGATACAGGTCGGGATTGGCCAGATCGAAGATCAGCGGGAAACGAAAACCGATTTTTTTCAGCGCCAGGTATTGAATGAAAAATTGCATGGCGCCGCCGACGAGGACGCCGATCGCCAGACTCATCACGGGCGGGTCAACGAAGGGCGCAAGAACGATCGAGCAGATGATCATGCCGACGTTCATCAGTGCGGGCGCCAGCGCCGGGATGAAGAATTTGCCGAGGGAATTGAGGACGCCCATCAGCATGGCCGCGAGCGAGACCAGGAGCAGAAACGGCATCATGACGCGCGCCATGGCGATCGTGGCATCCAGCTTGCCGGGAACGCTTTCGAAGCCCTCGGCGATGACAGTGGCGATCTGCGGCGTGACGGCGATCATAAAGATCACGACCGCCGAGACCACGGCAGTGAGAGCGCCAAAAACCAGACCAGCGAAGCGGATGGCTTCCTCGCGGCCGCCGGAACGGAGCTTCTGAGTGAAGAGCGGGACGAAACCAGCGGAAAGGGCGCCTTCCGCAAACATGTCGCGCAGGAGGTTGGGGATCCGAAAGGCGGACTTGAAGGCATCAACCAGATCGCCGGCACCGAACAAATAGGCGGTAACCTGTTCGCGTACCAGTCCCAGCACCCGGGAAATGAGGGTGGCGGCGGAGACGATGCCGGCCGAGCGCATCAGGCTGCCTTTTTCGGGGGCGTCAGTTTCCAATTGACAAGAATCGCCGGAAGCCTATATTATCAGGCTTTGATGTTAAGGACCCTGGAGGAACAGAGAATTGGCTAAACGTCATAAGTCCGCCGTCAAACGGCACAAGCAATCATTGGTGGCGCGCGAGCGCAACCGCGCGGTGAAATCGGAATTGCGGTCGGCCATCAAGGCCGTGAAGCAGGGGCCGGGCGCGAACGCCGAGTCGTATTCGGAGTTGACTTCCCTGCTCGACAAAGCGGTTAAGCGCAATGTCATGCACAAGAATACCGCTTCCCGCAAGAAAAGCCGTTTGGCGAAAATGCTCAACAAAAAAGCGCAGCCGCAGTAGATTTTCGGCGCGCGTCAAGCTGAGGGCGGTTCCCGATTGGGACCGCCCTTTTTGTTTGGGGAAACCCATCGGAGACCATCGCGGGAAGACCCACCGCGATCCTTTGCGCGAGAATCCACCGCAAGCGGTGGGGCACCGGGGCTTGTGAGACGGGTCTCCGACTGAAGTCGGAGCTACAGGAACGGCGGGGCGGTCAGTGGCGGTATCGGAGTTGCGGGAGCGGAGGTTCGGTCAGTGGCGGCATCGGAGTTATGGGAGTGGAGGTCCGGTCAGTAGCGGTAGATGAACAGGTCGTGGGCGGTGAGGACAGAGAAGATGCGGCGCTCGCCGTCAAGACGGACATCGGGAAAGCGCACCGACCAGTCTTCATACCCGAAGGTTTCCTCCCAGAGCTGGACGGCGGAAGCGTTGAGCAGCATCACCTTGCCCGCGGTGTTGCGACGGTCGGGCAGGTCGGCGGAGTTGTTAACGCCGCAGATGAAGAAGTTGAAGTTGGCGTCGGCGTCCACATGGAAGAATTGGAAGGGCGAATTTGCCAGCGCCAGCTTCCCTACCGTCTCACGAGTGCCCAGATCAAGAATTTCGAGGTCGGTGCGGGTGAGGATCACGGCGCGGGCGCCATCGGCAGAGAAACGGACTTCGCGCAGGTCGGCGATTTGGAGCGGCAGGGCAAAGGTTGATCCGGGCAGGACAAAGGCCAGCAAGGAATCAGTCTGGGCTGCGACGGCGGTGCCGCGCGCGTCGACGAAGTATTTGGCGGCCGGACCGATCAAGGTGACATCCTGACCGTTGGGGGCAAAGCGCATCAACTGGCCGCCGGTGATGGCGAAGAACCACTCGCCGTCGGCACACCATTGGCCGGCATAGAAATTCTGCACGCGAGTGGAGCCGCGCAATTCACCGGTCGGTCCGTAGAACTGCAGCCGCGATTCCGCCAAGCCCTCGGCGCCGGAAACACCTACCGCTACCGGAGCACCGTCACAGAGGATGAAGGAATTGCAGCCGGGATCTTTGACGCTCCAGATCTGCTCGCCGGAGGCGCCGTAGAGCGTGATGGATTGAATCTTCAGATCGCTCGGAGAGAAACTCGCATAGCCGAGCAGCGCGTAGTATTTGCCGCGCTCGGACGAAATCAGCTTCTGATTGGCGCGCGGATTAAGGGCGCGCACGTTGACATCGGGATATTGACGCAGTTCGGCGCCCGATTTCTTGAGAATGAAAAAGGCACCGTCGGGCGCGCCCCAGGTACGGCGATGTTCGGTGAGATCGACCGTGTCGATCAGTTCCGGCGCGACCTGGTATTGCTCAGCCTTGAGAGAGGCGACGGCCAGCAACAGCATCAAGAATACAGCAGAAGTAGCAGTGGCCTTCATAGAGCGCGGTATGTACATAATGCTATCATCATCGGCAAGTTTTCTTGTTGGTTTGTACGCTTGAGCCGGCGATTTCGATGAATCTGAAAGCGGAAAATCGGATGGGACGGGCGCGTCAAATCAGACGAGTTTGGAGTTCTGGCCGCTGCCGGGTTGGGCGGCCTCGCGACGCCGGGTGCTCTCATCAAAGATGTCGTAATTGAACTTCGGCGTATTCTGACTAATGGCCAGATCGTCGAGCCCCATTTCGGCGCGATTCATCTTGGTGGGAATCCATTTCAGCTCGAAACCGAGGCGGCGCTTATAGTACATGATGATATCGCGCAGGCGTTCGAGGTTGCCGGCGGCGGCGAGCTTGTTATTCACCTGGTAAACGACGATCGGCGAGTCAGTGAGGAGCTTGACGCCTTTGCCGGCGAAGTGGGCCTGATTCAATTGCAGGAAGCGAATCAGGGCGATGCCGGCCTGGTACTCGCATTCGTAGCGATTACCCTCGTACTGGGCGCGGAACATGACGCCGTAGTCAGGGATCGCGAAGGAAATGATGCCCTTCTGGCGCACGAGTTTTTCGGGATGCAGGTTCGAGCCGTAGAAGTAGCAATTCATAAAAGTCTCCTCGGAGGGAGTCTTTTGCAAGGATCGTGCCGTTGTGCGGCCGGATCGGGCGGATTCGAGGTTCCGCTTAAGGCGTTATCATTGACCGGACTCGGTATGGGGGAGCGACAAGGGAGTTGACGCGGTCGAGGGAATCCGGGCGCAAATGAAGCGAATTGCGCTTAAGGCGAAAGCGGCTGCATAGCCCGGTGTCAGGAATCGAGCGACTGGCGCAGCCGTTCTTTCATCTGAGGAGAGACGGTCATGTACTTGCCGGTGGCCTCGGCAACGAGGGTGCCGTCCTGGTCGAACGCCTTTCCCTCCGTCTCGATCACCCGACCGCGATGGCTGAGAATCTGGCCGGTGAAGGAGTAGGTCGAACGAATATCAGCGGGGGCTTTGAAACGAACCTCCATGGAGGCGGTGACGCAAAGGACATCGAGCGCAAGGGCGGCCTTGATCATGACCTCGTCGAGGATAGCGGCAAGGATGCCGCCGTGGAGAATGCCCTTGTAGCCCTCGTGGCGGTCATCGGGGTGGAATTCGGTGCGGCAGACGGCGCCGTCGAAGAGGAATTTCAGGTTGAGGCCGATCGGGTTGTTGGGGCCGCAGACGAAGCAGCCGTTGTAGCGGACGACTTCTTTTTCCATTGGGAGAGTATAGGAAGGAAGGGCGGGCGGGTCAAGGGGGGGCCCTCACTCCCGGCCCCCCTGCAGTTGAGGCGATGGCGCGGATGATCGAGCGATACACTTCGTCTCGATCCCGCGGGAGGCGAGAGAGGTCATGTTTCTGGAGCGAGCAGCGCGGAAGCCCTCACCCCCGACCCCTCTCCCAGGAGGAGAGGGGGGAATCTCAGTGCAGACGGAATTCCAGGTCGGGAGCAGCCGGAGAACTGGTGCGACCGGAAATGAAGCGGGGTGTGCGGCGGAAGCAGCACACCCCGGAAGCGTTGTGGTAGAAGGACAGCCCGGAAGGCGGGCGGTCCGATGGTCGGACGGCTTAGTTGTACTCGGGCGTAAAGGTATACGAGTACGTCAGGTGGCCGTCAGTGGCACTCACCTGCGCCGCACCGTTCGACTGGAATTCGATCGTGATATCCCACTCGACGCTGGCGTCATCACGCTCGACCGCGGCGGTGAGGGTCAACGTTCCGCCGGTCGGATACGAATCGTACCAGGGATTCGCGTGATCAACGCTGTAGGTGATGTCGTCGGCATTGGCGGTGAATTCGTACCGCGCGGTCTTTTGGCTGCCGCCTTCGACGTAGTAGTCGTCGATCGTCACCTGAGCATCGCCATAGAAGTAGCGGGTCGGGTCCTGCAAGTCGCGGAAACTCAGGTCAAGGGAGCTGGAAATGTTCGTGTAGTCGTCGCCGCTACCGGTATAGGTGTAGGTCTGATGGCGGATCAGATCGAGACCGGTGATATACGGTGAGCGGAAATACTGGACGGCGGTGGTGCCTTCCCAGAACCGGGCCGAGTCGACATAGACGTAGCTGTAGTCGAACGCGGTGCTGAGGCCGAGATAGAGGACGTGCCAGTCACCAACGTAGTTGTACAGCAGCGAGTCGTTCGGACCGAGGGCCGGCCATTCCCAGTCGATGTCGGACGGGTAGCGATTGGGCTTGTAAGCGAACTTGAGCGACATCGCGAGAGTGGAGTCGACGGCCTGCGCGATCGCGGCTTTCATCGGCTGAAAGGCGGGCGCGTTGGGATCGCCGACGGTGCTGTTGGTCGGATTGTCATCGGAACAACCGACAAACGTGAGGGTCGCGGCCAGGACCAGAAACAGTCCGACGGCCAGACTTTGGCGCAACATGTGTGACTCCTTTGTGAAGAATCAGTTCTTCAGTCGTTTGTCATCCATCAACACAAGCATGATTGCTTTCTGGATGTGGAGTCGGTTTTCGGCCTGATCGAAAACAACCGAGTTAGGGCCGTCCATCACCGAGTCAGTGATCTCGGCGTTGCGCAGAGCGGGCAGACAGTGCATCACGAGACAATCGGGCTTGGCGAGTTTCGTCAACGCGTCGTTAACCTGAAAGTCTTTGAGTAGCGCCGCTTTTTCTTCCGCCAGATGCTTCTGGCCCATGCTCGCCCACACATCCGTATAGACTACATCGGCATCGCGGGCGGCGACTTTAGGATCGTACACTACCTCCACCTTGCCGAGGTTGTCGGCCCGGGCGGCCTTAAGCAAGTTCTCGTCCGGCATGGTGTTAGGGTTGGTACCGACCACAAAATGGAAGTTGAAGCGGCGGGTGAGGTTGATCCAGGAGTTGGCGATGTTGTTGCCATCCCCCAGGTAAACAATCTTGAGCCCCTCAAGCTTTTGTTTCTTCTCTATAATAGTAAAGGCATCGCCAAAAATCTGGCAGGGATGAAGCAAATCGGTCAAGGCGTTAATCACGGGAATCGACGCATGCTGCGCCAGTTGCTCGACGTCGCTGTGGGCGAAAGTACGAATGGTGATCATGCCAAGGTAGCGGGAGAGTACCTTGGCGGCATCGTAAATCGACTCGCGCTTGCCCAGCTCGATTTCCTTCTCGGTAATATAGAGGGAGGAGCCGCCGAGTTCGCTGATGCCGACCTCGAAGGAGATGCGGGTGCGCAACGAGGCTTTGTGGAAGATGCAACCGACGGTCTTGCCCGCCAACGGCTTGGGGGCGATCTCACCGTTCTTCATCTGGGCGCACAGCTCGAAAATCCGCTTGATTTCGGCGGTGGTGAAGTCGGTTTCGGCGAGAAAGTCTCTTTTCATGAAAAAGCTCCTTAATAATACAAAATCAAACCGCGGTGAAGCTATCGGGGTGCACGGGGAGAGTCAAGGAATTTCCTTGTGCCCGACCGGTGTCATATCGATAATTTGCGTTTGTGGGTTCGACTTTGGTCGAACGAAGCGAGTCCAAAGGCAACTTACGAAATACGACGGTCGTAGTTGAACTGGAGGTATTATGCGAATATTCTGGGGATTGCTATTGCTGCTGATCGGGGTGTTGTTTCTGGCGGACAACATGCGCTGGTTCGAGTTCGATCTGGGCGAGGCGGTGAGCACCTACTGGCCGGTGGTGTTGATCGTGCTGGGCGGGTGGATGTTGGTCGAGAAGATTCGTCCGGAGAAACAGCACGTGTTCGACTACGCGAAGTTTGACGGGCGGCAGTTCAAGAAGACGTTCGGCGATGTGAACTTGCGGCCGAGCGCGATTGATTCCGCGGGGTTGCACGTCGAGGAAGGGATCGGCGAGATCAATCTGGATCTGACGCAGACGACGCTGGCGACGGGCGAGAACAAAGTCGAGTGTAGTCTCGGGATCGGTGACATTCACGTGATTGTCCCGGCGGGAATTCCGCTGATGGCGACGGGCAATTCAGGGATCGGCGACGTGGAAATCCTGACCAACAAGCGCGACGGATTCGGCGCGAGTTTGGATCATAAGGACGGCAATTACGATGGCGCTGACGTGAAGATTCGGGTGTTTGCGAAGGTGGGGTTGGGGGATGTGAAGGTGGTGCGGTAAAGGGGCAACCCTCACCCCTGCCCCTCTCCCAGACGGAGAGGGGATTCAGTCGCTAACAAGAAGGCAGAAAGCGATGGGGCACCGGTAGGATAGACATTCGTGTCTGTCGTCCAATATCTGTTGCGGGAATGTCAGACAGGAATGTCTAACCCACCAGGATGCTGTCAGGTCGCCTTTAGCGGACTTGTGTCGTAGTTCTTGCAGCGTCTGCGGCGCACGAGAGGACCTGATGCGACGGCAATCCAGCAGATACGTCCGCGATTTCGAGAATCTGCCACCGGGGTTTCGGTCGACAGCTCCCCCTACACCTTCGCTTTGACGGTGGATTTTTCGCGCAGTTTCATGGTGAAGTGGCGGAGATACTGGGCTTCGTACTCGAATTCGAAGCCGACCAGCTTGTCTTTGTAACTGTTGATCTTCTCGAGCGTAACGGCGACGTGCATCAGGTGCGCGTTGGTGTAGACGCGGCGCGGTACCGCGAGACGCACCAACTCGTAGGGCGCGTATTCCTGCTTGCCGCTGAGCGGGTCTTTGGTCTCGAACATGATCGAGCCGATTTCGCAGGCGCGGATGCCGCCCTCGCGATAGAGCGCGACGACGAGGGATTGGCCGGGGAAATCCTTGGGCTCGATGTGCGGCAGGTACTCGCCGGCATTGATGAAGATGGCATGACCGCCGGCGGGTTCGATGATCGGCACGCCGCGTTTCATCAGTTCATCGCCGAGGAACTTCACTTGCTTGGTGCGGAACTCGAGATAGCGTTCGTCGAGCGCCTCGTAGATGCCGCGCGCAATTGCTTCGAGGTCGCGTCCGGCCAATCCGCCGTAAGTACGGAAGCCCTCGATCAGGATCATGAGATTGGTCAGTTTCTGCTCGAGTTCGGAGTCGTTGACGCCGAGGAAGCCGCCCATGTTGACGAGGCCGTCCTTCTTGGCGGACATCAGCGCGCCGTCGGCGTAGGAGAAGATTTCGCGGGCGATTTCTTTGATCGATTTGTTTTCGTAGCCGTGCTCGCGGGTCTTGATGAAATAGGCATTCTCGGCAAAGCGGGCGCAATCGAAATAGAGCGGCACGCCGAATCTTTGCAGCACTGAATGCACGGCCTTGATGTTCTCGAGCGAGACCGGCTGGCCACCGGCGGAATTGTTGGTCAACGTAATGAAGCAGGCCGGAATTTTGGCGGCGCCCTTCTCGCGGATGAAGTCTTCCAGTTTCGCGACGTCCATGTTGCCCTTAAACGGAAATTGCGAGTGCGGGTCGCGGGCTTCCTTGCAGGGGATGTCGACCGGGATACCGCCCTTGTGCATCGTATTGGCGCGGGTGGTGTCGAAATGGGTGTTGTTGATGATGAAGTCACCGGGTTTAACAATCGTGGAAAATAGCAGGTTCTCGGCGACGCGACCCTGATGGACGGGGATGAAGTGTTTGAAGCCGAAGATGTCGCGGAGCGCCTCCTCGAAATTCTCGTAGTTGCGGCATTGGGCGTAGGCTTCATCGCCGAGCATCATGCCGGCCCACTGGTTGTCGCTCATGGCGCTGGTGCCGGAGTCGGTGAGCAAATCGACGAAGACGTGACGCGATTTGAGGTTGAAAATGTTGAAATGGGCTTCGCGGATGCGCTGTTCGCGTTCTTCGCGGGAGATCAGATTAATCGGCTCAACAACCTTGATGCGGTAGGGCTCGGCAAAATGTTCCATCATCGGCTCCCAAGTTGAATCCCGCCTGCCGCGGGATAACACAGTACTCGCCCCCTTGCTGGAAGGGGGAGGGATAGTCCGTTGAATATAGCAATCATGGAGGGGAAAGTCATGCGAATTGGACGGGGAAAATGGCTGCTCGTAAAGGCCCTCACCCCTGCCCCGCCACCAGAGGCGAGGGGGAGTTTAGAAGTCGGACCGCCGCTGGGGGGATGGTGATTTCGAGGCTGTCCCATGGGTTGTGATTGCCCAGAAACTGAGGCGCGTCGGTTCACAATTTCGAGCTGGATACCGCCGATAGTTTGCGGATTCCAGGGATTCCGCGCGAAATCAAGAATCGACGCAACTGGAAGTGCGATGGTGGGACGGACGTCCCTGTCTGTCGGTGTGGGTCACAGCAAAGAGTGCCAGACAGGAATGTCTATCCCACCGGCGGCGAGAGGAAGCCCTCACCCCTGCCCCTCTCCCAGGGGGAGAGGGGAACGAGGTGATGCAGTTTGTATGCTGGGAGCGAATGAGAGCTTAAAGCTTACCGCCGAGGGCTTCGAAGTTGATGAAGTCGGCGTGGTGCAAAATAATCGACATCGGGGTGCGATAGCCCTTGTCACCTTCGCCGGCGTGAGTCGCGATCAGATGGACGACATCGGGCGGCAAGCCGTGTTTCATCGCGAGCGCCGCACCGGAGAACGGATGGCGCACCAGTTTGCCGAAGTCGGACTTGCCGAACTTGCCGTTGTCGTTCTTGTACTCGGCGAACTTGCCGATGTCGTGGAGCAGGCCGCCGGCGATCAGGTAGTCGCGATTGACCGGGATGCGATCGCCGAAGAACTGCGCGAGCGAATCGGCGGCGCGGAGGGCGGTGTCGAGCACGGCGCGGGTGTGGGTAATCAGCGAAATCGGCGTGCCGGGGATCAGCAGCGTGAACGGCACCTGCTCGAGTTCCGCTTGGGAGAACCCGCTGAGTTCGACGGCCTCGATCATAACATTGAGCACGCCCTCGCGAAGCTTGGTGTCTTTGATCTGGTTCAGCTCGGGGAATTTGGATTTCAGGAAATCCTTCATATCAACCTTTCTGCAATTTAAACGTCGGCACAATTTCGCCGATGAGAATTTTGCGATCATTGTAAAGGGGAGTACGCGCGAAAGTCCCGAGGGATTTGACGGCGGCATCATCGAGGACTCCAAGCTGGCGCAAGACTTCGCAGATCACCGGCGCCAGTGCGCGGGAGTTGCCGTCGGCGATCTTGATGGCAATGCCGAGACCCCTGGAGATGACGCCGACCACCTGGACGGCTTCCCCGCCGATCTTGAGGATGACATCGCCCTTGCCGGCTTCGGTAATCGCCAGATCGCTGCGGCCATTGCCGGAGACCATCAGGGCGTGCTCGGTCATGGCGTCGATGACGACGCCATAGGCTTCGCGGCGCAACGGTGACGCGGCAGTCCGGGTGACGAGATTCGCGTAGCCTTTGGCCATGTTGCGCAGCGGCAGAGCGTAGTTCGGCAGCGAACAGCCGTCGGTGCCGCGACCGAACTGGTCGGCGGGATAATCGTAGGCTTCACTGATCGCCTGCCGCACCATGACTTGCGTCTTCGATTCAGGATCGATGTAGTTGTGCGCGTCGTCGTCAATGTGGACGGCGAGCGCCAGTTGGCCGGAGTGTTTGCCGGAGCAGTTGTGCGCGAGCGGCGAGTACTTGACACCGGCAACCGGGACTTCGCCCTGGTTGCGCAATTCGATCGGCAGATGCGTGCCGCATTTGAGGTACGATTCGTCGAGGCCGATCAGGTCGAGGTTCGATTTGGCGACCTTCTGATGCAGTTCGCTGCCGTTGTGCGAGCCGAGCATGATGGCGATTTGCTGCAGGTTGTGACCGAAGCGTTTGGTGGCGCCGGACTCGTAGACGGCGAGGAATTGGAATGCCTTCATTGACGAGCGCGTGTACGTGACCAATTCCGGGTCGCCGCAGTAGTACAGGACGGTGCCCTTGTTGTCGGTGACAACGATCGAGCCGTAATGGACCGACTCGACGGATGTGTTGCGAAAAACGGAGGCTAAAATCTCGGACATGGGGTCCTTCTTGGTTACAAGTCTGGTCCCGATTCGGGGGTAGTCTTACCTCCGACGGGAGCCTGAAAGCGACGCCAACATAAGCGATCCGCGGTGCGGAAGCAACGGAATCGAACGGCGAATGCGCCGGCCTGGGCAGCGACAAGTCGAAAATGCTCTTGACGGATCTTGAGAATTGCTGTAATATGGTGTTGTAACTCAACGATTTTGAAACAATTCTCAAAGGAACGAGATAGCGGCACCGAGGCGGCTATTCGACTTCGAACCTCATCAGAGCGCGGCAACAGAGCCGAGTGGCCGGTAAGGGATTGCTTGGAAATCAATGTTAAATGGGAGGTTCAATCATGAGACGCTTGCTTCTGCCGTTACTGATCCTGGTTTTCTTCGTTCAACTGCAGGCCGTACTGCTTCCCGGTGAGGCTCTACTGCCGGGGCCGTCAGCCGCGAGCGAAGAACGGCTTCTGCCGGCTGCAACTGACCCACGGTATCCTGTCAATGTCGTGGGCCATCTGGCACTGCCCTACGTGGAGACGTTTGCGGTCAACGGCGATATCATCTACTGCCTGGCGGTTTGGGGGCTCTTCATTGTTGATGCCAGTGATCCCTTGGCGCCGGTCGTGGCATCCCAGGTGTTCTTCGATGCCGGCATCTACAGTAATGGCATCGGTGTTTCCGGCACGCACGTGTACTTGATTCGGCGTGGAACGGGCACCGAGCGATATTTGGTCTCGGTGGATGTCAGCAATCCAGCGGCGCCCGTGATCAGCGGCGAGTGCCAGCTGGAATCATTAGGCTACTGCTTCATTAACTACGGGCAGTATCTGGTCATTCTTGATTTGGGCAATATCGCAGTTGTCGATATCTCCAACCCAGCGGCGCCGCAGCCGGTGGCCATGCAGTACCGAACCAGCGGCTGGCGCGGCGTGATGCGCGGTGACAAGCTCTTTACAATCGAGGGTGCGGACGTACGGGTCGTCGACCTTTCGGTTCCGACCGCTCCGACAACCGTGACCACCTACACGGAGTTTGTTGACGCGGAGTATCTGACCGGTGAAGGCGATCGGCTTTATGTGGTCGATCGCACAGGCGAGGACACCAACGAAATCGTGGCCCTCGATATCAGCGCGCCAGCAGCTCCGGTACGGCTGGGCGCCTTCAACGGGCCCCTGTATGGACAAATCGATGTAATTGATGCGAATGTCTATGGCACGCGCGGTCAGAACGAATACGTCCAGGTTATTGACTTCAACAATCCGGCCCAGCCGGTGCGAGTTGGATCGGTGCTAACCCAGTCGTGGGGCGCGATGGCCGTTGGACACCAGTTGTATTTCGAGTTGTTGAACAAGATCAGCATATTCAGTGCGACGAATCCGGCGGCCCCGGTGCTGATCGGTAGTTACGAGGGCATCTATTCGTGGGCGCACGATATTGATGTCAGGGGCAATTTGGCGGCGATCGCCTGTGGGCACCTGATTCTGGCGGATATCACCGACCGGGCACATCCGCAGATGTTGGCCTCGTGGTATCCACCGGGGTACGGCGCATGGAGTGTTGAACTGGAGGACGGCATTGCTTACGTGGCCGACGGCGAGGCCATTAACGCGCTCGACATCAGCGATCCGGCGAACCCGGTCCTTACAGGCCGAGTCGTCGAGCCATATTTGTCGATGAATGTCCTGATTGACGGCGATCGCGCGTACTCTACCGGCGGCGCCGGAGTTCAGTTCATCGATCTCAGCGATCCACTCCATCCGGTGGCGGAGATGGTGTACTCGGAGCCGGGGATGGAGTATACCACCAGCATGCAGATGCGAGATAAGACGTTGTTCGTTCACTGGTTCACCGGAGCGCAAACCAGTACCGTTTCTTTCGTCGATGTCACAGTCCCGTCGGCACCGGTCAAGCTTGGTGAATACGTCAGCGCTTACAGCCCGCAGGGCAAGGACATAGTGCTTGCCGGGGACTACCTCTGCCTCATCGAGGGCGGCGGTCACTTTGATGTCATCGATATTAGTTCGCCAGCGACGCCGGTCAAGGTCGGTAGTGAGTATCTTATGAACGGACGTGCCTACGGCAGTGTGATAGACGGCGACTATGTCTTCACCGGCGCGAGGAGTTTGTCAATCGTGGATCTCTACAGCCCGTGGTATCCGCAAGAAGTATCAACCAACTTCTACGGTGACCGCGGTGAGGCGATCGAGTTTGAGGGCGGCAACTTGTTCCTCTACGCCAACGGCAGCCTGTATGTGCTCGAGGCTCCGGCGCCGGTGATTCTGAACGGAGACTGCGACAACACCGGGGAAGCCAGCGTCTCCGATGCGGTCTTCATGATCAACTTCATCTTCAGTGACGGTCCGGAACCATTGCCCTATCGATCGGCGGATGTCAACTGCGATCGGTTAGTCACGATTTCGGATGCGGTCAATTTGATCATGTGGATATTTGGAGGCGGACCGGCGCCGTGTCGGCAGTAGAAGCGACGGCGAGTTCAAGATAATGGCGATGCCCCGTCAGATGACGGGGCATCGTTGTTTTGGGCGGGATCTTGGTCTTGCGTCAGGATCGCGGGGATCCTGACCTCCAGTGTGTCTGGCCGTCAGGAATAGATTCCTGACGGCGCCGGAAGCTGGATTCCCGCTTGCGCGGGAATCACGACTTCGGCTGTTCTCCCTATACTCCCAGCGACTTCAGGATGCGCGGGATGTCGAGGAAGGTTTTGGCGCGGTGGGCGCCGGCACTTTCCAGGACCTTCAGTTTTGATTCCGCGGTACCCATATTGCCTTCGACGATCGCGCCGGCATGGCCCATGCGCTTGCCGGGAGGCGCGAAGACGCCGCCGATCATGACGACCACCGGCTTCTTCATCTTGCTGATCGTGTCTTTGGCGCGCTCTTCGTAAACGCCGCCGATCTCACCGGCCATGACGACCGCCTTGGTCTCAGGGTCCTGCTCGAACTTCCAGAGGATTTCATCAAAGGTCGAACCGAGCACGGGGTCGCCGCCGAGACCGACGCAGGTAGTCTCGCCGTAACCTTCGCGGGTGAGCGTGTCGGCGATGTAATAAGTGAGCGAGCCGGAACGGCTCACCGTGCCGACGCGGCCGGGTCTGAAAGCGATATCGGGCATGATGCCGAGATTGGCCTGTCCGGGGGTGATGATGCCGGCGGTGTTGCCGCCGAGAACGGTCGCGCCGAATTTGAGGGCCTCTTTGCGCACCTTCATCATGTCGAGAATCGGGATATGCTCCGGCACGACGACGATGAATTTGATGCCGGCGTAGATGGCCTCAATCGCGGCCTCTTTGACGAATTGCGCCGGCAGGAAGATCACGGAAGTGTCCGCGCCCTGCTGCTTGACGCACTCCTCGACGGTATCGTAAACGGGAACGCCTTCGACATTCGAGCCGCCCTTGCCGGGCGAGGTGCCGGCGACAATGTTGGTGCCGTAGGCTTTCATGCGCTTGCAGTGGAATGAGCCGGCGCCGCCAGTGATGCCCTGCACGATCACGCGCGATTTCTTGTCAGCCAGGATTGCCATGTTACTTCACCTCCCGCGCGAGTTCGACGGCCCGTTTGGCGATTTCCTCGATCGGCGTTTCGATACCGTGGTATTCGATTTTCTCGAAGAGCTTGGGATTTTCCTGTTTGGCGTCGGCGAAGATCTGCATCCCTTCCTTCCACATGTTGCCGGTGAAGCGCATCACCATCGGTTTGGAAAGGCCGTGGTCCTTGAGGAACATCAGCACGCCCTTGGCGAAGTCGTCGCAGCGGCTGATGCCGCCGAAGCGGGCGCCGAAGATGGCCTTTACCTGCGGGTTTTCGTCGAGTAGGATCAGCATCTTGGCGAGACGTTCGGGTGTCGGGCCACCGCCGGAATCCATGAAGTTGGCCGGTTTGCCGCCGTAGTATTGGATGAAATCGTTACCCATGATGCCGAAACCGGCGCCGCCGGGGAACATGCCGATATCGCCGTCGAGGTCGAGATAAGGAATTTCCCAGGCTTGGGCCTGTTGTTCGCGGGGGGTCATTTCGCCCTCTTCATGGCGCTTCTCGATGCCCATGTCCTGCAGATCCTTGTGGCGGAAGAGCGAGTCGTCATCGAGGGATACGCGAGCATCGGCGGCAATGAGTTTGCCGTCGGCGGTGCGCACGAGCGGGTTGATTTCGGCGAGCTTGGCGTCATACTTGACAAAGAAGCTGTACAAGCCGCGCGCGATCGGGATGAACGCCTTGAGCTGGTCACCTTGGAAGCCGAGGAAGTGACCGACCTTGATGGCATGGAACGACATGAAGTCGTCATCGATGTCGAAGGCGAGCTTGAGGATCTTCTCCGGCGACTTGGCCGCGGTCTCTTCGATGTCGACGCCGCCCTCGGCGCAGGCGATCATGACCAGCTTGTAGTTGGCGCGGTCGATGGTGACGCCGAGGTAGTATTCCTGGGTGATATTCAGCTTCTCATCGACGAGAACGCGAGTGACCGGAAAGCCTTTGATGGTCAGCTTGAACAAAGCGTCGGCGGCGGCTTTCGCCTCGGATTCGGAATTGACGATCTTGATCCCGCCGGCCTTGCCGCGGCCGCCGGTGAGAACCTGCGATTTCAGAACGCGCGGGTAGCCGATTTCGGTGGCCAGTTTGACGGTATCAGCGGGGGTTTGGGCAAGTTTGCCGGCGCTGATCGGGATCCTAAACTTGGCGAACAACTCTTTGGCCTCATACTCGTAAAGGCGCATGTGGACTCCTCACAAAGCAGTAAAATGCGAGGACGCGGGAATTGGCCGCGTCCACGGAGGGAAGAATACAAGAGTGGATTTATCAAGTCAAATCGAAAATGTGACGGATTTCACAAGGGGGGGCGCGCGCTCACCCCCGACCTACGGGGGAATCGGGCCGGCGGGGGCGGTGGATGTCGCGGTCGATGGTGCGCAAGCAGCCCTCACCCCCGGCCCCTCTCCCAGGAGGAGAGGGGAGGAAGCGTCATTCCCGCGGAGGCGGGAATCCAGCGTGAATGAAGAGCTCTTTGCTAATGGGGATCTCTTATTGGCAGGTAGAGCGGGGACGTCAAAGATTCGTGGCCGTCGGTGGTCAAGTGGGCGGCAGGTCACAATCCCGCGCGGGAGAGCGAGGGGATGTGGCGATCGTGGTGATGCGCGGGATCAAGACCTGCCTCGACGCTTGTAGGAAGGGATCCTGATGGCGCGAGTTAGCGGATTCCTGACGGCGTCGAGAAAGTCCGACTGAAGACGGAACTACAGTCGAGTTACTTCATGTAGAATTGACAAGGTTCGACGGCAGATCAGCGAGTCTTGAAGATCTTCCGGGTTTCGGAGAGGCCGGGGGCGGAGATGTAGGCGATGTAGATTCCGGGAGCGGCCTCCTCGCCGGAATCGTTGCGGCCTTGCCATTTGAGCGGCAACGGATCGGAGGCCGGGCGGGTCAAGGTGGCGACTTTCTCGCCGGCAACCGTGTAGATGCGGATTTCGACCGTGCCGGCCGGCGGGCTCTCGAAGTCGAATTCAACGAAATCATCGAAGGGGTTCGGATAGGCAGTTACACCCTTGATGAATTTGGGGGCGGAACCATCGTAGTTGAGTGCCTCGAGTGCGCGGACAATGCCGTAGCCGTAGACATTGTCAGGAGCAGCGGCACGCGTGGCGGTGAGAGTCAGAGCACGATAGAGGTTGCCGAATTTCCACTCGGGATGTGCCTGCAGAAGGAGTGCGACGGCGCCGGCGACCAGCGGCGTGGAATAGGAAGTTCCCTGCCCCAGGCCGTAGCCGCCCACGTGACTGGCGATGTAGTTGCTGGTGCCCTGCGCGCAAACATCGGGCTTGATGCGGCCATCGGCGGTGGGACCGTTGGAAGAGAAGAACGCAATATCACCGCCGTTTGAGACGGCGCCGACGGCGATGACGCTGTCGCCATCGGAGGGTGCGATCAAGGTCGGGAATGTCGACAGCCGCTGGCCGTTGCCGATGGCATTGACGACGATCACGCCGAGCGAGGCGGCGATATCGGCGGCCTGCGTGCAGAGGGCGGTGTTGCCGTCAAGGTCGGCGTACTCGTACCAGTCGACATAACCCAGCGAGCTGGAGGCAACATCGGCGCCGAGCGACTCGCCCCACTCAATACCGGCCACCCAGTTGTCCTCCTCGATGGCGGTCTCACTGCCATAGACCTCGGTCTTGGCCAGCAGAAAAGTGGCCTCGTACGCTGCGCCGATCGCCTTCTCTTCTTCCGCAGCACCGATCAACGAGAGGGTGGCCGTGCCGTGCGCCTGCTGGCCGTCGCTCGCTGAAGCGGCATCGATGACATCTTCATCGTTGTTGATGAAATCCCAAGTGGCTTCGATATCGGTGGCAAGAAACGCCGTGTGCTCGGTATTGAAGCCGGTGTCGAGGATGAGAATGCGGATGCCTACGCCGGTGTAACCGAGATCGTGAAGGAGCGGGACTTGAATCAAGTTCAACTGGGCGTAGGACGGGCCGTAAAAGGTCGGATACGGAATTGTCGGGCGAAGGAGTTCCGCGCTCACCGGAGAAATCGGTTCCTCCGGTCGGGTGAAACGGGCGACGGGACGGATCTCGGACACGCAATCGAGTTGCGCGATGTCATCCAGTTGCGCCGGGGTAACATAGGCGCTGACGGCGTTCAGCCAGCGGGACGGGTGAACGATGCGCAAAGCATGGGCGCGCACCTGGTCGATGTAAACGCGGCTGACCTCGCGGTCGAGAACATCAGTGGCGGCGTTCGTGCCGCGCAGGTCACGCCGCTGGATCGCAGCAGACGAGATAGCGGCCTTGCGGGACGGTGTCGCAGTGGTCTCGCCCTTGTCGGTGAAGAGTACCCAGACCTTGACGGAGTCTTCAGTCAACATGGTCTTCGGGATGCGGATTTTGGATTGGCTGCGCAGGCTGTCGTTCGTGAGAATCAAGACAGCGACAAGTCCGAAGATCGCGGCAAGCAGGCTGGCCTTGATCGAGATATTAGCGCGAAAGATTGATTTCATGCGTCGTCCCTGAAGAAACATCACTCATTGTTACGCGGCAAGGGTGGAAATCGTTCAAGTAAGTGCGAGATAATTGAAACTGCCCAGCCCTCACCCCCGACTCCTCTCCCAAAGGGAGAGGGGAGAGAGCGTCATTCCCGCAGAGGTGGGCGCCTGGCGGGCATGTAGATATGCGAAACGGGCCAGCTATGGCGATGGGCAATTACTGCAGGGTGTGTTACCGGCGCTGAATATGAAATTGACCAGGTAAACGGCGTCAGTCAGATTCAAGCGGCCGTCGCAGTTCACGTCCGAACCCGTGGGATCGTGGGGCGCAGCACCGGCTACGTACAGGAAGTTGATCAGATACACAATGTCGCCAATCGCGATGATCCCATCGCCATCGGCATCACCGCAGCTCAAGGGCCTGATTGCCGACACTTCAAAGTGATCAAATCGATGATTGATCGTGGCGCCGATTTCGGGGAGCCCGTCGCTGTCGAAGTCGCCGACCGCGACGCCTTGAAAGACGGAAAGATTCGTTGCCAACTGCTCGGATTCCCACATGAGTAATTGTGCGGTGTTGTTCCAGATCTGGAGCCTGCCGGAGAGATCGAGCAAGACATCACTCAGGCCATCGAGATCAAAGTCAAAGAACTTGAGGGTGTGTGAGGTGGTTGGAAAGCCGCTGCCACTCCAATCCACAAGATGGGTCGCGCCGTCGATCGCCGTGATTGTCCCGGGCGTCTCAATCACCGCGATCTCGGGGCGATCGTCGCCGTCGACATCCGTCAAATCCATCAGCTTGTACTCGGAGAATGCGGACTGCCACATTTGATGAGAGGCACCGTCGATTACGTAAAGCGAGTTTGCCAGGAGCACGATTTCCTGGGCTGGATCGTCATCAAATTGGGTTAAATGCAATTCGACGTCACCATATCCCTCCAGGTGGATGCTCCGCCACTCGATACTGCCGGAAGGCAGATCGATCTGATACAAGTAGCTCCGGTCGGTTGCCACCAGTTCGAGCACACCGTCAGCATCGACATCTCCGGCGTCCAGAGCGATCAGATTTCCCACGGCGACGCCGTCGAACGAGGTGAACTGGATCTCCCGGTCCATAGCAAAGTTTGTCCCGTCCAATATCCGTATCGTTGGACCCAGCCATCCGCCGATTGTCAGCAAAAGTTCCTCTGCCGGTTCTTGGTCTACGTTTGCTATCCGACAAGCCACCACCGGGTATGACAGCGGATGCGGTACAAGCGTTTGCGTAGCAGGATAGTAGACGAGGAACTCCCCACCGTTAGTGACATAGTTGAATTCTCCCGGAAGGAGCACCAGCTCTTCGAGTCCGTCGTCGTTCAGGTCCCCAGCGGCAATTTGCCGAAAGGGACCTTCAATGGGTTGGCTCTTCCATTGGAAGGCGAGCGAAGGCAAGTCGTGGACAAACAGGTAGTCAGGTCCTGACGAAGAGTAACCCGCCCCCCAAAGCAATTCCAATTCACCGTCATTGTCGCTGTCGCCGACACCGACATCCGTAACACCGTGTTCAGGGTTAGCCACGCTCCACTTCTCGGTCAGGACACCGTCGTGATTGGGATCCAGCGTCTCGAAGCAATGAATGCTCCCCCACTGGCCGTCGCCAACAAGCAAATCGATCTGGCCGTCGCCCTCAACATCGTACAATTGGATGTCAGCTACATCGAGATACGCGGCGATCTGCCACACGGGAGACTGGAGGTCGACGTCGTAGCTGGTTATGTAGTACCAACCGGCGCTTCCGACGATCTCCGCCTTATCGTCTTCATCGATATCGGCCAGACCGATCTGATCACCGAAGCCAGGGGCATACTCCCACTCGACTGCGACGTCATCTCCATTCACTTGCAGCACGAAGCCGGAACTGAGCACAAGCTCATTGTCGGCATCGACATCGACATTGGCGATCGCGAGGTCAGAGCCACCGTATTCAATCTGCAACTCGAGATCGAGCGAGATCAGATCATACACGAAAGTGTATGCAGAGCTCGGATAGCCGTAAAAGCTGCTGGTGACGACCAACTCGTCGCTGCCGTCGTTGTCGGCGTCTCCAATCGCCATTCGCGAGAGTCCATAAGAAGGGGTGATCAGGCGATCGATCTCGCGGAGCGTCACGGCATTGTACACGATGACCTCGCCGTTCTCCAGACCGACATAGATCAAATCGCCTTCACCGGAAACGCCGGCGCGAACAACGAGATGTACGATGCGCTTGGAATAGACCGGTCCAAGTCGATTGATCTCGTAGTTGTTGCTCGCGCTGTGATACTCGAAAATATACCAGTAATTTCCGGCATACGAGATTGCGTTGCAGAGGACTTCGTTGTCTCCATCATGATCGAAGTCGCCGCAGACAATTTCGCCGGTGCCAATGCCGGTGCCGAACTGCCCGTAAGTGTAAAGATCGTCCATGATGACTTTTGAGGCTGCCGCGTCGGCGACGACTTCCGGGGACGCATTGCCAACTTGAGGAATTCCCAGAATCAATCCGACAAGGACAAATACGCCGAGCAGGATACGAAGCACCTGTGGCATAGTTCAACCCTCCCTGACTATATGTGCCTGTTATTCCACCTTATATAAAGGTTAATCGCCCCGATCAACCTGGTCAAGGCCCTTTTTCGGTGCCGGATCATGGTCTGCCCCGACGCCGGCAGACTCACCCCATCCAGAGATTGCGGTCGAGGCTGCGATACTGGATCGCCTCGGAGATGTGGGGGACGGTGATGTTGTCGCAGCCCTCGAGGTCGGCGATGGTGCGGGCGACCTTGATGATGCGGTCGTAGGCGCGCGCCGAGAGGCCGAGTTTGCTGATGGCGGTACGGAGCAGGT
>JADYYF010000074.1 GCA_020853795.1 Candidatus Zixiibacteriota bacterium | reverse complement strand
GCCCTACTTCTTCTTTGCCACTTTTTTCGCGGCCGGACGCTTGGCGGCGACCTTCAAGCGCGTGGTCGCCGGCTGCTTCATGCCGTAGGTCGCGATAAACTGATCAGTCGCCTTGCGGGCATCGTCGTCGAAGTACTGCACCGGCGGCGACTTCATGAAATACGACGACGGCGCTTCCATCGCCGATTTCAGCTTGTTATCGAGTGCCAGCTTGCAGCAGCGGACGGCATCGATCACCACGCCGGCGGAATTCGGCGAATCCCAGACTTCCAGCTTCATCTCCAGATTCAACGGCACATCGCCGAAGGTGCGGCCTTCCATCCGGATATACGCCCACTTGCGGTCGGTCAGCCAGGCCACATAATCGGAGGGGCCGATATGGACGTTGTCGGCGCCGAGATCATAGTCAAGCTGCGAGGTCACCGCGTTGGTCTTGGAAATCTTCTTCGATTCGAGACGGCTGCGCTCGAGCATATTGAGGAAATCGGTGTTACCGCCGACGTTAAGCTGGCTCGTGCGCTCCAGCTTGACGCCGCGTTCGCGGAACAGGCGGGTCATGACGCGGTGGGCGATCGTGGCGCCGACCTGCGACTTGATATCATCGCCGATCACCGGCAAGCCCTTCTTCTCGAAACGCGACCGCCAGTACTTCTCGCGGGCGATGAAGACCGGGATGCAGTTCACGAAACCGCAGCCGGCTTCCAGCACCTGCTCGACATACCACTTGGTGGCCTCTTCCGAGCCGACCGGTAGGTAATTGACGACCACGTCGGTGCCGGAGTCGCGCAGGGCCTTGGCGACATCGACGGCATCGCCCGGCGCCTTCTTGATGATCTTGGACAGGTAATAGCCGAGGCCGTCGTGCGTCATGCCGCGCAGGACCTTAACGCCGGTCTTGGGAACCGAACAGAACTTGTAGGTATTGTTCGGCTTGGTGAAGATCGCTTCCGAGAGGTCCTTGCCGACCTTGTTGGCGTCGATGTCGATGGCACAGGAGAACTCGATGTCGCGGATATGGTAGCCGCCGAGATTGACGTGCATCAGCCCCGGAATAAAGTCGGTGTCCTTGGCGTTCTTGTAGTATTCCACTCCCTGGACGAACGAGGAAGCGCAATTACCAACGCCGATAATGCCTACCCGAACTTTACTGCTCATAGAAATATAACTCCTTTATGGTTAAGCACATGATTTCACCGTTCATAGAAGTACAAGTCTAATAGACGCAAGGTTGCAGGTCAAGGGTAAAGGGAGGGGGTTACTCCAGGTCCCAGAGCGTTCGGAATTCTCTAGTACGGCCAGCCTCGGGCCAGGCCGTGTTCAGTTCGTCGAGGAGTGCGCGCCGAGTGCCGGTCGGAATGACTTGATAAAACCGTAGTGTGCCGCCGCGGCGGCCGAAGTGACCTGACCTGAGTACCAAGAGATGCAAGTCTGAAGCCACAGCAGCTTGATCGCTTGGCTCAAAGCTGGCCACTCGGGTGGAGGACACATCAAGGAGTCGATTCAGGTAGAGGTAACACTCCGGTTGGGCGAGCAGTCGATGGCAGGACTTCTGGAATTGCCCAGCATTGCCCTCTTCAAGGGCCCTCAATGCTGCCAAGAAGAAACCAAACGCTGCCTGTTGCCGCGGCGTGGGTTCGTTAATTGTAAACTCAGTGGTATTGGAACTGATTCGTTCGTGGTACACTGCCTTGGCCGTATAGCGGCCTGGCGGTAAGATGCGCGTGAGGTCTCGTTCGTCTTTGTGCTCACCGTAGAACCAACTCAGGCCTAGCGTGTCAATGACGCTTTCACCTTGATTCCATTCGGGTCCGCCTGAGCGGCCGGCAGTGATCTGAAAGAATGGCGCGATCAAGGAGTCGCCGTTACAGCGGAGGTCAAATTCGAGAAACTTGGTCGAAAGGTAGAGATAGGGAGCGTAACTCTTCCGTTTGTGCAATTTCGTTAGCGTTACCTCGACAAACACTTCTTCGCCGAGTACAAAGTCTCGTTGCAGCATCCTGATCGAGAGAGCTAACGGAGCAGTCTGGGTAGAGTCGGCTTCACCGTCAGAGTCAGCCGTCGGTGTGATTGTCGCAATGGCAATCAATAGCGTCAACAAGCAGCCCTTGGTTGTTAACATGACAGCCCAATTGTAACACATAGTCAGACGAGTGTCCAGCACCTCCTGGCCGGAAGGATCATGCCCTCCATGTGTATTGGGTAAGCACCGGGGCACGATGGTCAACATCGCACCAACAGAGCTGCCGAGTTCGCGGAACCCGCCAAAAGGAAGTTGCCACGAGAAGCCGATTGTCATTCATTGAAGCGTCGAGACTTATCGTGCCAGCAGCCAGTAGTAATAACAACTAACCGATAGGACCAATCATGAGCATATTCGGCAAGATCTTGGAGAAATTGGGCATGAAGAGCCCTACGGTAGAACCGACCCCGGCGCCGATTCCTACTCCCACCGCACCGTCAGCCCCGCCGCTACCGCCAACTCCGACAGCCATCACGGTTGTCGATGTCATGGGCAAGCTTTCCGCGATGGCGGCCGCCAATCCGCAGCGGCTGAATTGGCGCTCGTCCATCGTTGATTTGCTCAAACTCCTCGGACTCGACAGCAGTTTCGCCGCGCGTAAGGAACTCGCAGTTGAACTGGGATGTCCCGCGGAGAAGATGGGTGATTCCGCCCAGATGAACATGTGGCTGCACAAGACGGTGCTGCAGAAACTCGCTGATAACGGCGGGAATATTCCCAAAGAGTTGTTGGATTAGCGCGCGGATTTGGCGAGCAAGCTGGTCTTGCGGCGTTCGGCTTCTGCGACCGTCAGCGGAAACTCCGGGCCGGTGTTCTCAATCATTACGGACGACACACAACCGGCAAAGCAGCCCGCCTCATACCAGTCGTAGCCTTTGTCAATGGCGTAGATCATTCCGGCCGCGTAAGTGTCTCCGGCTCCGGTCGAGTCTTTGGCCAGCGTCTCAAATGCCGGGACGCGATACATCTTCTTGCCGTCGAAAATGACTGAGCCTTCTTCGGCCAGAGTGATAATTACCACTTGCGACCCCCACTCCTTGAGCATCCGCGCCGGGGTCTCATAGTCAACCCGCGGATCGATGCCGGTAAGCACCTTGCATTCCATTTCATTGGGTTTGAAGACGGTCGATAGCGCGGCAATTCGTTCAATTCCCGGGGTTTTGTCGTGCAAGATGCGGCCGTTTTCGATCCGCCGCAGGAAGCCCTGCGGATCAACGAAGATCTTGGCTTTGCTGCGCGAAGTGATCAACTCGACATAGTCGAGGTCAACCTCCTGGAGGATCGGCCCAAAGAGAATCCAGTCGGCTTCGAGGTATTCCTCGGGAAAGAAGTTGATCGGTCCGGCGTCGCCGAGAACATCAAGCGTGCGGTTGCCGTGCTTGTCGTAGTAGATCAGTTTGAACCCGCCGGACT
>JADYYF010000073.1 GCA_020853795.1 Candidatus Zixiibacteriota bacterium | reverse complement strand
TCGGAGATGTGGGGGACGGTGATGTTGTCGCAGCCCTCGAGGTCGGCGATGGTGCGGGCGACCTTGATGATGCGGTCGTAGGCGCGCGCCGAGAGGCCGAGTTTGCTGATGGCGGTACGGAGCAGGTCCTGGCTGGAATCATCCAGCGGGCAGAATTCGCGCAGGTCTTTCGACTCCATGTGGGCATTGCAGTAAAGGTGTTTGCGGTCTTTGAAGCGGGCGTGCTGTCGGTGACGGGCCTCGTTGACGCGCTTGCGGATGATCTCCGATTTCTCGCCGAGGCTGCGGTCGGTGAGTTCCTTGAATTTGACGGCGGGGACTTCGATGTGGATGTCGATGCGGTCGAGCAGCGGGCCGGAAATCTTGCCGCGATACTTCTGAATCTGCATCGGGATGCAGGTGCATTCGTGGGAGAGGTCGCCGTGGTAGCCACAAGGACAGGGATTCATGGCAGCGGCAAGCATCATCTTGGAGGGGTAAGTCAGTGAAGTCATGGCGCGCGAGATCGTGACGAAGCCGTCTTCGAGCGGCTGGCGCAACATCTCGAGGACGTCTTTGCGAAATTCGGGGAGCTCATCGAGGAAAAGCACGCCGTTGTGCGAGAGCGAGACCTCGCCGGGACGCGGGATCCGGCCACCGCCAATCAGGCCGGCGTCGGAAATCGTGTGGTGCGGCGAACGAAACGGCCGTGTGGCGATTAGCGGCGTGTCGGCGGGAAGCACACCGGCGACGGAATGAATCTTGGTCGTTTCCAGTGCCTCGTCGACGGTCATGTCGGGCAGGATCGTCGGGAGCCGGCGCGCCAGCATCGTCTTGCCGGAGCCGGGAGGGCCGACGAGAATGATATTGTGGCCGCCGGCCGCGGCAACCTCGAGCGCGCGCTTGGTGGCCTCCTGCCCTTTCACCTCGGCGAAGTCGATGGTGTAGTTGCGGGCGGTGTCGAAGATTTCCTTCATATCGATGCGGAAGGGCGTGAGCAGGCGTTCATCTTCGAGGAACGCGATGGCCTCCTTGAGCGAGCCGATCGGATACACCTCGAGACCGTCGGACATGGCAGCCTCGGAGGCGTTCTCACGCGGGACCAGGATGCCCCGCAAGCCGCTCTTGCGCACGCCAAGCGCCATCGGCAGCACGCCGGGCACGGGTTTAAGCGTACCGTCAAGAGACAGCTCGCCGAGCAGAACGAGATCCTGAAATTCCTCGCGCATCACTTGCCCGGTAGCCGCCAGGATGCCAACCGCCATCGGCAGATCGAAGGCGGAACCCTCTTTGCGGATATCCGCCGGCGCGAGATTGATGGTGACCTTCTTGCTGGGCATGATGAAATCTGAGTTCTTGATGGCGGACATGACGCGTTCTTTGGCTTCCTTGACGGCGCCGTCGGGGAGGCCAACGGTGGCGAATTGCGGGAGTTGCGGTGTGATGTCGGCCTCGACTTCAACCGTGTAGGCCTCGATACCGAGCACAGCGGCGGAGAGAACTTTGGCAAGCATGATCGTCCTTTTTGACCCCTATTGAGAGAATGTAATCGTCGGTGCGAGTCAATCCCTTTTGGGCGCCAGCCAGCGCATCAGCAAATGGTGATTGGCGCGATATTCATCTTCCAGCAAAGTGAAATAGTTGAAATCGCTCCACCCGCGGGCGAAATGCGCTTCATGGCGCTGGACGCCGTCGAGGTGAAAGCCAAGTTTTTCGGCGACCCGCAGCGAGCCGACATTGTCAGTGGCGGCCCGGAGGACCACGCGATGGCAGCGGAGGGCCTCAAAGGCGAAGCGCAAGACCAGCGCCGATGATTCGGTGGCGATGCCCTGCCCCGCGCGATCAGAGCGGATCCAGTAGCCGATCTCCGCCGAGGCGGTGCTGCTGCGAATGCCGTGCAGGCCGTTGCCCCCAATGAGTTCCCGCGTGTGCGCATCAAAGATTCCGAAGGCGTAGGCAACGCGCGAGCGGCGCCAGGTGATGGCGCGGCGAACGAAGTCGCGGGCGTGGCGCACCGAGTAGTCGGACTCCGCCCAGGGGAGAAACGGTTGCAACTCCGGCAAGCTCTGCTGCACGGCGGCCGTCAAGGCGGCGGCATCGCGGTTGCGGAGCGGTCGCAGTAGGAGACGATCGGTGCGCAGATGCAGGCGCTTCAGACCGAAAGCTGTCATCGGGCGGCTCCGTGTCCGTTTGACCAACGCGAGCTTGGGCGCAACCACGCCAACCGGAAGCGCCGGTCTTCGAGATTGATATGAGAGCCGCTTTTCGAAGCCATCCAATACCGCCAAAGGTCAGGCAATTGTTCGTCGATAAAGATGTCATAATTTACAGTCCGCGGATTGGCCAGGCAACTGCTTTTTGCGGCGTCAGCGGGAGGCAAGAAAAAGGGTCGACGGCGAAGTGCCGTCGACCCATAAGATGCCACTTGTGACTAAGCGCGGAGCTTAGAAGTCAGCGTCGTCACCGTTACCGGTGATGCGCTTGCGCTTAAGTTCGACCGTCCAGGTGCCATTGTCGTACTGGCCGACGGCAATCAGATCCGCCGAGCTGAGGGTCGGGATGCTGTTGACGAAAGCCGGAATCGTAGCACCGGGGGTCCAACCTTCATTGGCAACGCCGGTGATGGCAAAATCCCAGAGGGGATAACCGGAATTGCTGTTAGGATCGCCCAGCGCCATGTACAGGGGACGATCAGTGGTGTCGGCACCGGCCGCGATGAATTCACGATTCGACCGCACCACCGGCGTGCCGATGTCGGGCTTGACACCAGTCAGGGAGTTGTCCAGGTAGCGATCGTAACCATAGCCGGTATGATTGGTGGTACCGGCGGTCCAGTGCCAGATATCGATGCGCTCGCGAGCAGCGCGGGTCGCATGATAATTGGTCTCGTTGCGTTCGGTCGTATGACAAGTGACGTAGCAACCATCGCTGGCATACCGGGTCACGGGCGTGATTTCGAAGAACAGGTTTAGTCGATCCTCGTTGGATGTCCCTTTGTCCCACCGTCCGACGTTTCCACCGGTACCGGAAGCGGGATAGACCCAAGGATTCGGATTGTCACTACGCGAGACTTCGAGTCCGTACGTGGCGTTGGCAACTTCCGTCCACTTGACCTGGAAGTAGACGAACTCATTGTCAAAGGCGGAACGCACCTGCGCGCTTTCGATGAAGTTGAAGTCACCGGCAGCCCGATAGAGTGTCACGTTGGTCACTTTGTCGCCCCATTCGGTGGCGCCATTATCGACACCATCGATGGCCGGCGTCTGACCGGCGGCAAGCCGCTGGGAGACTACGGTGTCACCGGCTGCCTGATGAAGGCCGTCAAAGGCGAGGTACAACTTGGGCGCGCCATTGTGGCTGCGCTGGCTGTTGTTAGTGATGGCCAGGGAGAAAAAGCGGTTAGTCGGCACTGGCGGAACATAGTTGTCGCCCGGGTCACCCGGATCACCAACCGGTCCGCGCGGCCCGGTGACGCCATCGCAGCCCGCAAGTGCCAGAAGCAACAGGACAGCCAATCCTGCCAGAAGCGATATTTTGAAGTATGGTTTCATCGTCGTCATCTCCTCCTCAGAACTTCACATCATCGCCGCTGTAGGTGTGGCGCGCACGGCGCATTTCCACGGTCCAGACACCGGTACCGCCGTCGAAGACTCCGCGCGCATAGACGTCGGCGCGCGAGTCGGACGGAAGCGTTGTCACAATACCGGGAACGTAGACTGCCCGATAGATATCCCAGCCGTTGTAAGCGTATCCGACCGCATCAAAGTACCAGAACGGATAGATTTGAATCAGCAGGTTCGCGGTCGATTTGTAGTTCGGATCGCGGAAGCTCTGATAGAGCGGCACGGAATCGGGAACGACGAAATTGTCGATAAAAGGCGGTGCCCCGGCGTCGGGTTCAAAACCGCTGCCAATCAAGTACCAATCGTCCGCGGTGTTCACCGGGTTGGTGCTGCCCGATCCCCAGACCCAAGCGTCGATCAAAGCGTCGTTGGACCCGGTGGCGCTGCCCGGAACGCCGAAGAACTCCTGGAACGCATACTGTGACCAGCCATCGAATTCCTCATCGCACCAGAACATCGCCAGCTTGTCTTCATCAATCGGCTGCTGCAGCCAGACGAAGTTGGTGTCGCCGAAGAGCGTGTCGGGACGGCAGATGATAATCGGCGGTTGACCCGGGAAGAGAATGATCGTATCGCATTTCTCTTTAACATCGAGGACTTCTTTCCGGATCCACTGGAAGAAGGTGGTGTCGTTGCCTTCGATCTTATCGACACGCTTGGACTGGGCATCGAAGTAGAGCTGATGCGGTTGATCGGAAGCGCCGGCGTCAAAGACGGTGGAATCACCGCCGGTGACGCGGACGGTCACCTTGCGTTCCTTCCACTGGAAGAACGTGTAGATATAGTTCTCGTCCCAGGCAGCGCGACAAGCGACCTCGTAGATTTCATTGTCCTTGTAACCGGAGGCGGTATTGAGAGCCGCGAGGCGCAGGCGGGATTTCTGCGGACCCCATTCAACTTCCTCGCCATCGTTGCCGTCGATCAGCGGCGGCGTCGTGACGTAGCCGGCCACGACGGTATCGCGGTTGGCGCGCACCGTGGAATCGAAAGTGATGAATACGCTGATATCGCCATTGACGGCGTAGCGGTGCGAGTTGGTCACGCCGATAGCGAAATGGCGCGAACTGGGCGGACCGACTTCAGTATCCGTTCCCGGATCACCTTTGCGGCCCTTGATCCCTTTCGGACCGACCGGGCCTTCGTCGCCGTCGCAGCCAGCGAGATAGATCAATCCCGTGAAGAGGATTGCGAGGACGACTCCTATGTTAAACTTGCGCATCAATTCCTCCCACATTCATCACCTGGAAAGTCAGCTTGGCCATGATCGTTCCTCCCATCCCTACAACACGACGTCATCGTGATGGCCGGTGTTACGGACGCGTCGCAATTCGACGGTCCAGGTGCCGTTGGCAAAAACTGCCGCCGCCCGCACATCCGCTGCCGAAACCGACGGCTGGAGGGTGATGACACCCGGAATCGTGGCGCCGGCTTCCCAGTCAATCGTGTTCACGAACGGTCCGTATTCGAATGCCCAAAGCGGATAGGTTGAGCCAACCTTGGGCGAATGCGTCTTCATGTAGGCCGGAAGACCAGCTTGCGGCGTGTTTTCGATGAAGTACTGAATGCCGAAATCATCCTGCTCGCCGTTGGTTGTGGAATAGACCACATTCTTGTCGGCGCAGACTCCGGCATAGTAGGTGCGCGTGCCGGACCACATCCAGAGATCGGCCTGCTCGCCGGCAGCCGGGGTCTTGAAGGTCGTACCATTAAAGATTGTTGTCAGGCCGTTGGCGTCCCAGCCGGTGATCGGGGAGGTCTCCCAAACGAGGAAAAGCTTGTCATCGCCGTTGCCCTGCGACCACTGCGACCCGTCAAAGGTCCACATTTTCCAAGTGGTATCGGCAGCGGCAAGGAACTCTCCGCTTTCCACTTCCGTCCAGCGAATGCGCATATAAATGTTGGCGCGATCGTAGCCCATTTGGACGTCGGCGGCAGAGATACCGTTGTCGGCGCCAAAGAGGTTGGTTAACTGCAGGGACGAAAGGGGGACCGCCGTCCACTCATTCGCCGAACTGGTGCGACCGTCGATCACCGGCGCGGTCGCCATCAACGCCGCCACGACCTGGGTGGCGCTGGGAGCGGCATCTTCACGCGACGTGACGGTGATTTTGGCGGCGCCGTTCATGTCGGTGCCGACCGCATTGACAACCATCAGTCCGATGACCTGGTCTGCAATCGGATCAGGAACGAAATCACTCCCGGGAGGACCTTCTGTGCCTGTAAACCCGGGCGGGCCGATCGGCCCGGTATCCCCTTCGCAGCCCGCTAAAAATATACACAGGAAACAAATGCCTAAAACGAGGCTAACCGACTTCCCAACCGACATCATCTCCTCCAATGACGAAAGCGCAGCGCTTCTATCCAAGAAAATAACAGACCCGACTTTACAAAACCGGTCTGGGAAAAGCAAGGGATTTTTTGCCGCGCTAACGAGGTGCGTTGCAGAAACTTCGCCGCTCCGATCGGCGGACAAAATCCCCCCGCTTCCCCGACCAATTCATCGACGTTGAAGACGGCTTCAGCGTTTAATCAGCGGGTAGCCGGCCTGGTCCCAAGCCACGGTACCGCCGGCGACATTGATGGGAGATTGGTAGCCCAGATCGAGGAGTTCTTTGGCCGCGATCAGACTGCGCCGGCCGGTGCGGCAAATGAGATAGACCGGTCGGTCTTTGGGGAATTGGGTGGTGTCAATTCTGGCGGCAATGGCGGCATAATCGATGCGCGCCTTGATGTGCGGCACGCGGATCTGGTTATATTCTTCGGGGGTCCGCACATCGATCAGAGCCAGAGTCGAATCGCGTTCCAACTCGGCGCGAAGTTGGGTGACCGTCACCTGTTTGATCCGGCTGCCGTCCTGATTGCCGCAGCCAAAAAAGGAGCCAAGGAAGGTCAGGATCATCACAGTCAAGACGAGGATACCGCGCGTCGGGAGTTTTCCAAGACTGGCCGTCAGTTGATTTGAAAATCGGTGATGATCCAACTGGCGGCTCGTTTCTTCATGAGAAACTGAGAGTAATATTGGATGCGCGTGGAGCGATCGATGAAGGAGACCTCGACGGAGGCGCTGGTGTCGTCGAGGAATTGTTCCTCGTTGACGACGATCTGGGCGCGAGCCCAGTTGGCACGAATCTCACCGCTCCCGGCAAAGGCGTCCAGCAAGCGCTGTTTCTTCTGCGGCAGTGGCAGCGAATCGTACTTCGCATCGGCGTACTCGTAGGCGGCAACCGAATCAAGATCGATATACGGCATGATATTGGGCAGCGAGTCCGACTGAATCAGACGGACGAATTCGAGGACGCGTTCGCGGGGAGATGGGGTCGGCGGCGAGCAGGCGGCGATTGCGGCCGCCAGGATCAGGCAGAGCCCGATAATCCAGCCGCGGGACACACCGGGTGCTACCATTGGTATGCCAGGTTGACGCGGTGGAGCGAACCGAGATCGGCATACGGCAGGTAAGCGTAGTCGACGTTCAGCTTGGGCAACTTGAAGCCAGCGCCGAACGACAAGCCGGCGGTGCCGTCTTTGTCGCCATCGGTCTTGTAGTTTGAACCGAACGAGCTGTAACCGGCGCGAAATGCCAGCGGCAGATCGGGATGAAATTCCACGCCGAGCGAGCCGTAGACGTCGTTGTCGGACGGCACGACGCCTTCGCCGGAGACCGTGAGTGGGATTTCGCGCAGTTGATGCGAGAGACCGGCGCGGATCAGAATCGGCAGCGGATCTTTGTGATTCTCGGACAAGCCGGAGAGCTGGAATCCGAGATTCGAGGCAGAGAAGCCAATATTGGTGCGGCCATCCTTGAGTCGATACAGCAGCCCGATATCGGCGGCGAGTCCCTGCGAGTCGTATTCATCGATCTTTTGATAAATGAACTTGACGCCGGCGCCGACCGCGAGCTGGCGATTAGCCTTGGCGGAGTAGGCGAACGTGAACGCCATATCGGAGCCGCCGAACTGGTCGATCACCTGCCCGGAAGCATTAGTTTCGTCGATGTCGCCATAGTTGAGATAGTTCAGGCCGAAGGCAAACGTGGAGCGGGCGTCGCTGATCGGATTCTCTTCTTCAAGGTATTCATCGGTCGCTTCGACGCCGCGCGGGATCACCAGCATCAGGTTGCCCGACTGGATGTCGGCGATGTAATTCATGTAGGATGCCGAGACGCTGCGGGCGGTCAGACCGACCAAACCGGCGGGGTTGTAATAGAGCGCGGATTCGTCATTGGCCAAACCGACGAACGCGCCGCCCATGGCCAGCGCTTTGGCGCCGACGCCGATTTTCAGGAATGGATAGGCGGTGGTGCCAACCTTACTCTGGCCGCCGACCAAAGTGCTGGAAAAGGTGAGGAGAGCGAGAGTGATGCAGGCGACTACGCTTCTGAACATTGGTTGATACCTTTCCAAATCCGCGGTGAATGTCCGTGATTCATCTATGATAATCGCAATATTGTACGAAAGTTCCTACCAGCTTTTGGTCGTTTCATCGACAATATCGCGGGCAAGTTTATCGATCGCTTCCGCCTTACCGTCCTCTTCGGTTTCGGCGGCGGCATCGTAGACGCCCCAGCCGAGGAGATTCTGGTGCTCGATCAGGATCTTGCCGCCCTTCCGTTCCAGGACGAAATTGACATAAATATTGACCTTGTATTCCGACACGTTGTCACTCTTGTCGTAGGTGTAAGCGGTCCGTTCGTAGCGGAGAACCTCCCCGCGCAGGACGGCGTCGGCATCGGCGGCCGCGACGATTTTCAGGGTGTTGTCCTGAATGAAGCGGTCGATGAGCTTGCGGGTCAGGTCCTGCTGGATGCCGTACTGGAGCGACTTGTTCTCGAATTCCGGGACGGCAATCGACTTGACGCCACCCAGAGAGGAACTGGAGAACGAATAGACGCCGCAGCCGGCAAGCAAGGCACAGAGTAAAAGGACGAATGCAGCTTTCATACCACCTGACGCCCGCGTTTGTAGACGGCGGCCACGGGATTCTGTGCAAAGAAGTAGGGCAACTGCTTGTAGTTTTCGGCCTCCCAGATCACGAAGTCGGCGTACTTCCCTGCCTGCAATGAGCCAACCTGCTTCTGCACGCCGATTGCGCAAGCAGAGTTGAAAGTGACGGCGATGAGAATCTCTTCGGGCGACATCTTCAGGTAGATCGCCGCGACCGTCATGGCCGCCGGCAGCGAAGTCGTGCAGGAGGAGCCGGGATTGAAGTCGGTCGCGATCGCCACGGGGACGCCGGCGGCGATCAGCTTGCGCGCGGGCGCATACTCGCGGTGACCGAGGAAAAAGGTGGTCGCCGGCAGGAGGACGGCGATGGTGCCGGCGGCAGCCATCTTCTGGATGCCGGTGTCAGAGACATACACGAGGTGATCGGCACTAACGGCGCCCAGTTCGGCGGCGAGTTCGGCGCCGCCGATGGATTTCAGTTCGTCGGCGTGGAACTTGAGCTCGAAGCCATGTGCCTTGGCAGCGGACATGACCCGGCGCGACTGCTCGATGTCGAAGACGCCAGCCTCGGTGAAGATGTCGCAGTACTTCGCCAGTTTGCGGCGGGCGACCTCGGGAATCATCTCGTTGACGAGCAGATCGATGTAGCCATTGCGGTGTTGGCGGTACTCGTCGGGAAATTCGTGGGCACCGAGAAAAGTCGGGACGAGATCGATGGCATGATCGGCGTCGAGGCGCTGGATCACTTCGAGCGACTTGATTTCGGTGTGGGTCGAAAGGCCATAGCCCGACTTGGCCTCAGCGGTCGTCGTGCCGGACTTGAGCATGCGATCAAGGAAGCGCATCCCCAGCGAATACAATGAGTCAGGATCAGCGGCGCGCAGACGCCGGGCAGAGTTTCGAATGCCGCCGCCGGCTTCGGCGATTTCCATGTAGGTCTTGCCGGCATTGCGCATGTAGAACTCGTCCTCGCGGGTGGCGGCGAACACGGGATGCGTGTGCGGATCGACGAGGCCGGGCGTAACGATCTGCCCACGACAATCGATGACATCGACTGTGGGGAGGTGGCGGTAACTTTCGGGCAGGTCGGACTCGCGGCCGACCCAGACGATGCGTTGGTTGTCGAAGACCATGGCGCCGTTGGCGACGAATTCCAGCCGGGCTTGCTCGGCGCCGCATTTGGGTTTGTCGTCGGCGTTGGCGCAGGTGATCAGCTGAGCGCAATTGCGAAGTAGTTTCATACGCAGAGGTTAGGAAAGGAAAGTTGCGGCGGAAATCAAAGAGAAAATCTCTGGCGTGAGGTTAGTTGCTGTTGGGTTGCGCTGGAGCGATTGCCGGGCTTGCTGTCGCGGCGGCGCGCTCTTGGAGAATCGGGTAGGCCGTTTCGCGCCAGCCGCGCAATTGGGTCAGAAACGCGGCGGAGGCCAGAAGGCAGAGCAGCCCGCCGACGAGCATTGTCCCGGGAGCGCCGATGCCGGAGGCCAGCGAACCGTAGAGCAAATTGCCGAACGGCAGCATGCCGACGAAGCAGGCAACGTAGAGGCTGATCACGCGGCCGCGATGGTCGTCGTCGACGAGGGTCTGCAAGAGCGTGTTCGTGACGGCGATCTGGGAGATCATGCCGACGCCGATCAGGTACATGAACGGCAGCGCGAGGTGGATTTCCCGCATAAAGGAGAGGAAAATCAGCCCGCTGCCGAGCAAGGTTGATGCCAGCGCCAGCATCCTTTCGAGGCCGATAACGCGGCGACGCGTCGCTAGGAAGATGGCGGCGGTGATGGCGCCGACGCCGGTCATGCCCATCAGGAAGCCAAGGGTTTGCGAGTCGCCATGGAGGACGTCGCGCGCGAAGACCGGCATGATCGCGGCATACGGCATGCCGACGATGCTGACGAACGCCAGCAGCGCGAGCACGGTGCGAATCGACTGCGAGTGGCGCACGTAGCGGAGGCCCTCGGCGAAGCCGCGCCAGATATCGCTTTCACGCGAGCTGCCCTCCTGCGGACGCAGGCGCATCGCGGCCAGACACCCGAGCACGGCGATGAAACTGATGGAATTGAACAGGAAGCAGAGGCCCTCGCCGATGGCGGCGATCAAAATGCCGGCAAACGCCGGGCCGAGCATGCGGGCGAGGTTCACCATCGAGGAATTGAGGGCGATGGCATTGGCCAGATCGCTCTTGTCGTCCACCAGTTGGATCACCAGCGACTGGCGGGAGGGGAAATCGAAGGAATTGATCATGCCCTGCACGGCTGACAGCACGATGATGTGCCAGACCTGGATCATGTCGGTCAGGACCAGCGTGGCGAGCGTGGCCGCCTGGAGCATCGACAGCACCTGCGCCGTGAAAAAGATGCGGAAGCGGCTGGTGCGGTCGGCGAAGACGCCGGCGATCGGCGCGAGGAAGAAGTTGGGGGCGTAGAGCACGAAACCGATCAGACCGAGCATAAAGGGCGAGTCGGTGAGCCGATAGATCAGCCAGTTGAGCGCGATGGTCTGCATCCACGTGCCGGTAATCGAAATCGACTGCCCGACGAAGTAGAGGCGGTAGTTGCGATGGCGGAAAGCGCGGAGGGCGATCCGGAGACGGCCGGGTTGTCGGTCGGTTGCGGGTTGCGGGGCGATGGCGGCAGTCGGCTTCAAGATCGGTACTCCAAGTTGATTATACGCGAATCGGGGGCGGCGGCGCAAGGGTTGTGGGGTTTAAGCACCCTCACCACCGTCTCCCTCGAAGGAAAAAGGAGGGTCGGCGTCATTCCCGCGGAGGCGGGAATCCAGAAGGAGTGCGTCAGGTCGCCACGCGCTGTTGGTGGCACTGGTTCTTCCATACATGCGGCGCGCGAGAAGACCGGATGCAACAAGCCCTCACCCCTGCCCTCTCCCAGAGGGAGCGGGTAAAGGCAGCACATTCGCGAAGGGGGGCGGTGGTGAAGATAGATTGCTTCGTCGCGGTAACGATTGGAGTTGATGGGGGGAACCGTTCGCTCCTCGCAATGACAAGCCTCATTTCCTCGACCAAACGCGCGTGGCAGGTCTCCGGAGGATGTCAGGCACGCACCCTCTCCCCTACCCGCCTCTCCCTCGTAAGGGAGAGGGGAGTCGGCGTCATTCCCGCGGAGGCGGGAATCCAGGTTGGTAGAGTTTGCGGAGGCGCAAGGAAAGCGTCAGGTCGCCTCGCGCGGTTGGTGGCAGTGGTTCTTCCACACAAGCGGCGCGCGAGAAGACCTGACGCAACCTCAAAAGACGCCGACTGAAGTCGGCACTACAGGAACGGCGGAGGTAGTGGTTTGGTGAACCAGCGCGAGAAGACCTGACGCAACTTCGAAAAAGAAAGGGCGCACAGGGTGCGCCCTTGAATTTTGGCCGAACTTCCGGCTAATCGTTCGGCCGATCTTTCGGCAAGTCCGCGGTTGGATCGAGAGCGGTTACATGCGGAAGAGCACCTCTTCGCGCTCGAACCAGGTCTTGGCGAACCACAATGCCAGTGAAGCCAGCACAAAGGTTGAGACAAAGGCCGTGATGATAAACTGCCAGTGGACTTCGCCGGCGATGGCATCGCGGACAATCAGCGAGGTATTCATCACCGGGATGACGGAGAGAGTCCAGTTGAGTTCCACGCCCGGCAGGAAGGAAATGAAGGCCGGGAAAATCAGGAACATATTCAAGAAGCCCATGTAGCCTTGCGCTTCCTTGGCCGACTTGGCGAAGATCGAAACCGACAGCAAGATCGCCGCGAAAATGCCGGCCAGCGGGATGACGATCATCAGGATCAGGGCGATCATCGAAAGATTGACTTCGATCTTGGGCATGGCCGCCGCCATATCGCCCATCCCGACCATCATATTATTGAGCGAATATGTCATCGAAACCATGCAAAGCAAACCGGCGACCATTCCGGCCAGCAGAATCACGCCGTACTTGCCGAGCACGAATTCGCCGCGGGTGGCGGGAGCGACGAGCAAGGTCTCCAGCGTGCCGCGCTCTTTCTCGCCGACGCACAGGTCGATGGCGGGATACATGGCGCCGAGGAAACACATCAGGATAAAGAAATACGGCAGCATGCGGCCGAAGGTCTGGCCGGCCAGTTTTTGCGGCGAGGCGATGCTGTTGCGAACTTCCTCAAAGGGGGTCAGCAATTCGGTCGAGATATTGCGCTTGACCAGCCGTGCCGCGATAGTGCGGTCTTTATAGCGTTTAAGCAGAGCCGTGAGTTTGTCTTCGGCGGCGTTCGACATATCATCGGCCTTATCATAGTAGATTTCGACATCGGTGGGCGATTCCAGTTCGATCGCGGAACGGAAGTTCGGCGGCACGACCATGACCAGGTCGAGCGCGCCCGACTTGAGCGAATCGAGGGCCTTGTCGCCGTACACGGTCTCATCGATCAACTTGAACTGTGATGAAGTGCGCAGCGTGTCCTGCAGATCGCCGGGCAGCTCCTGCACATTCTGCACGACCAGGCTCGAGACTTGCGCTTCGATCTTCTTGACCTGCGAGATCATCAGCCGGGAGATGCCGGTCATCAGGAGCGGCATGGCGACGATCGGCACCACCAGCATAAAGATCAACGTGCGGCGGTCGCGGAGGGTGTCCTTGAGTTCCTTGGCGAAAATGGTCTTGATGTTCTTGAGTTGCATAACCTACTCCCCCACGATCTTGATAAAGGCGTCTTCGAGATTGTTGGTCTGGGTTTCTTCCAGCAGGCGATTGACCGTCCCCTCTTTGTAAATGCGGCCGTTGTGGATGATCGCAACGCGGTCGCAAAGGCGCATCGCCTCGGACATGATATGCGTCGAGAAGATGACGCACTTGCCGTCATCGCGACACTTCTTGATGAAGTCGACGATGGTGCGCGAGCTCATGACATCGAGGCCGGAGGTCGGCTCGTCGAAGACCATCACGGGCGGATCGTGCAGGACGGAACGGACGATCGAGACTTTCTGTTTCATGCCGGTCGACAGTTTCTCGTTACGCGAATCGGCGAATTTGTTCATGTCGAGCAGGGTAAACAGTTCCTGCGTACGGCGCGCCACGAGGCTGTCGTCCATGCCGTAGAGCTTGCCGAAGTAGGCGACCATTTCGCGCGCGGTCAGGCGGCCGTAGAGGCCGGTATTGCCGGAGAGAAAGCCGATCTGTTCGCGCACTTTCTGCGGCTCTTTGCTGACATCGACGCCGTTGATCAGCGCGGTGCCGGAGGTAGGCTTCAGCGCGGTGGAAATGATGCGCAAGGTCGTCGTCTTACCGGCGCCGTTGGGGCCGAGGAGACCGTAGACCTCGCCGGCTTTGCAGTTGAAGTTGACGTGGTCGACGGCTTTGACGACGCCGCGCTTCTTGTCTTTGAAGTTCTTGCAGAGATCCCGTGTTTCGATCATAGCTCCACTCAGAAATGGGGTTCGAGGGTAATGATACTCGGCAGGGCGGTTGAAAGTTACAAAAATCGGCGCGCGCGTTTCGGCGGCGGCTACTTCTGTCGTTCTTTACAGAGCACTGATTTGAAACTGTTGAAGACGAACTTCTCCGGCTGATACGGCAGGTTGGCAACCGTGACGGTCTGCTGCAACTGACTGATGTCGAGCCGCGTGGTGGTGTGATATTCGCCGGCCATAAGAATCGTGAAGGGGATCAGCATGCGAAATCCGTCACTGACGCCTTTGGTGGTGACGGAAACATCGACCGCGAATTTGCCGTCGGGCTGCTTACGGACGGCGGCGCGCCATTCGTACTCGGGCAGCTCGACGCCGTAAACCCATTGATCGAAGAACCAGTCGAGCGGCTTGCCGAAGTGTTCCTCAGCGACGCGCTGGAAGTCGGCGGTAGTGGCTTCGCGCCATTGATACTGTTTCAGGAAGTCGCCGAGGAGCGCGCGGAAGTTGCTGTCGTCGCGTTTGACGAAATCGAACATCATCATCCGCAGCATGTAGAGCACGTAGGCGCCTTTGCTGTAGACGAGAGTGGCATAGTCGGACGATTTCGAAGATTGCAGGCGCTGTCCCATCCAGATCGGGCCGGCATCATTGCCCTCTTGATAAGCCGTCTGCCAGCCGCCCTGGGTGTAGGAACCGGACTGGAAGACGTCGTCGCGCCACTGATCGAGCAGATCGAAGAAGCGGCCGCGGTGCTCCTTGTCGTTAAGATACTTGCGCTGAATGTACCAGGCGCTGAAATACTCGGCAAAGGCTTCCGAGAGCCACTGGTCGTGGTAAGTCTTCCAGCCGACCAGGTGTCCCCACCACTGGTGGGCAACTTCGTGGGCACGGAAGGCATCGTCGAAGGCAAAGAGCGAAGTCTGATCGAAGGTGCTGTAGGCCAGATGCAGCAAGCCGGGCAGGCCTTGCCCGTGTCCCGACTGAATTTCGGTGACGGCCAGCGAAGCGAACGGGTAGGGATGGACTTCCAGGGAGTACAGCGTACCGGAGGCAGCGACGTCGGCCAGCACGCTCTCCATCATGTCCTTGGTGGAAGCGCGATGCGACTTGCTGCGATAGACCGCCAGCGGGATCGGGCCGGTAGTCGAGACGAACGACGAAGTGTCGATCTCGAAGATGCCGTAATTGTAGGAGACGAAAGCGACCGGGTATTCGGAGCAGTCCCACTCGGAGATTTTGAAATCACCGGCGATCGTCTCGTTGACCTTGCGGCCGACACCGACGAACTCGTACTGGCTGGGCACCGCGAATTTCAGGCGATAGCGGGCGCGTTTCAGGTAGCCGTAGCGCGGGTACCAGGTGGTGGCCGAGACCAGGACGTTGTTGCCCCAAGGCGTCTTCGCGAGCATGCCTTTGGAGGAGTACTCAAAGCGCAGGGTTTCCCGTTCGCCGCGCTGCAGCGGTTTCTGCAGCACGACGGTGATGCCGTATTCATCTTTCAGCTTGAGCCAATAAAGCGAATCACCGCGCGCGTCGGAGACGCGAATGGTCTCCTGCATCAGGTCGTCGAAGAGGGTGAAGCTGAGCACGCGGAGAGAGTCGACGGTCGCAGTGAAGGCGAGATCGACAATCAGGTCGCACTTGGCGGATTGCCAGATCTTGCAATCGATGCGATAATCGAGGCTGTCGATTTCATCCTTGTTCTCGCGGTCGGGACCCCAGCGGTGGCCTTCGTACTGTTCCGGCAGATGGAAGCTGGAAACGACTTCGGGGAAGGCCCCTTCACCAGTACGACTCTGGCGGATGAACTGCACTTCTTCAACCTCGTTCGGATCGACAATAATCAAACCGCTGCCGCAGGGAGTCGGAAACCGGGCTAGGAATCGTCCCGGCCGCGCCGGCTGGAGCAGATCGGTCAGGAGGAAGGCGGCGAAAGAAATATCGAGGTCATCTTCAACGTAATCGATCAGGCCGGCCAGTTGCCCCGAGCCCTTGGTCAGTGTCGCCGGAGTGCCGGCAGCGACGGCGGCGAACTCGGTGATCGTGCTGTCGGTGGAGACGAAGGCGATCTCGTTGACTTCCCAGTTCGCGATGGAGTCGGAGCAATGGCGCTGAAACATGTAGCGTTCGGCGCGATCGGGGGGCGTGAAGCGGACGCGGGCGGCGCCGGTGAAAATTGCGCCGAGACGGCGGCCGGCGACGGATTGCGCCAGCGTCAACGTTCCTGATTCCAGAGTAAAGCTGACGCCCCCGCGAACAAGTGTGATGTTGCTGACGGTGGCTGTGGCGGCGTGGTCGGGCGCCAGGTGGCGGAGGCTGTCGGCCAATTCGGCCAGGTCGCGTTCATAGGCGGCAAGAGCCGGCACAAAGCACGCGGAGACAATGGCCGCAATTACAGGAACGGCGATGCGACTGAACATGCGGGAGCCCTCCCGACCTTTGAGTTAGAGAACGGCCGCCTAACCCTTGCGGGCGGCAGCGACGGCGTCATCCAGGGTATCGTGCACCGAGAAGACCTCGGTCAGGCGCGAGATGACCATGATGCGTTCGATTTTGTCGGTCAGATTGGCCAGCCGCAGTTCGCCGCCGGCGTCCTTGAATTTTTTGTAGTGATGGATCAGGATCGACAAGCCGGACGAATTGATCCACTCGCAATTGAGCAGGTCGACGACGGCGTTTTTGTTGCCCTTGGCGAGTAGCGCGTAGAGTTTTTCATCCAATTCGCCGGTATCGGGGCCGCCCATCATTTTGCCCGACACGGCGATGACGCTCACGCCGTTTTTTTCTGAGACGGTAACTTTCATCAGTCCTCCTGAATGGTCCCAACGTACCGCTGACACGACAAATGTACCAGTCGGATGCGGCAGCCAACCGGCTTGCCAGACATTTAATTTATCGAAATCCAACGACCGGGTCAAATGCTTTAGCAGCGAAGCGGAAAAATGGAGATTTGCCGCGGCGGGCAGATTGCGTACCATGTTGGTGCCGGCGTGTGGGCCCGGCTGGAAAAGCTGCGTGACGACCCGGAATTTGCCGCAACTCATACTCATCTTTCTGTCCGTCGACTGGCCGTTGTTTTCGCGGCGGCCGATGTTGACGGCGTTGGCGGCGAAGGCGGCCGAGCAAGGCAGCACGGTCGTTGCGATCAATCGCCCGCTGTGCCCGGTGTCGACGGTCGTCCGCAAACGCAGCCGGGTGCCAGAGTTGTTGTCGCGTTCCCGGCTTGAGACCGTCGCGCCGAATCTCCATCTCTATTCGCCCAAATACCTGCTGCATGACAGCCTGGCCCGAAGGGCGGCGCCGATCACGGCGGCCAACGTGCTGGCACTCCAGCGCAGTCTGGGCGCGCTGAAGCGGCGGCTGGGCGTCCATGAGCCAGCACCGGTGGTCTGGTATTACAATCCCCAGCAAGCGTATGTGACGCAGATTTATCGGCAGAGCTTCAACGTCTGGGAGCTCTACGACGAATTGGTGACGATTGCGGGGCGAATGCCGGCCGGTGTCCTGGACGATGAACGGCGTTACCGCGAGCGCGTGCATCTGCTGCTGGCAACCTCGCCGAAGCTGCTGGCCACCTATGGCGGTCCGTATCCCCAGGCACACTTGACCGACAACGGATTGGCACGGGGCACGTGGGAGCAACTGCAGCGGTCCGATCTGGAACCGCTGGCCGCGCTTGCCGCGATTCCGCATCCGCGGGTCGGATTTGCCGGGGTGATTTCGGAGCGACTTGAGTGGAAGTTGCTGCTGGAGTTGGGGCAGCGACGGCCGGACTGGCAATTCGTTTTTGCCGGACGAATCGCACGGCCGGAACTCGCGGCGCGACTGGGATCGCGGAAGAACTTCCACTATCTCGGAGAGCTTAGTCTTGAGCAGTTGCCGTCGTTGCTGATCGGGCTGGACGTGTCCATCATGCCGTATCGGGACAATCGCTTCTTTGCTGCCCTCAACCCGCTCAAGATCTACGAAGCGGCGGCGGCGGGGCTGCACTCCGTATCGTCACCGATCGAGATGTTGCACAACTTCCCCCGGACCGTCGTCACGGTCTGTCGGATGGAGGTTAACGACTGGCTAACGGCAATCGCGGCAGCGCTCGCCCGCGACGACAAGGTTGAGCGCGAACAGCGACGACGTTTCAGCGGCCGCTTTCTGTGGGATGACATTGCCGCGCGGACGCTCGCGCGGATCGCCGAGTTGCGGAGCGCCGGCCATCGGCAACCTTGAAGTGAAGTCAGGCGGGGTAAATATGCTTGCGACGTGTTCGGACATTTCGCGGTTGTCGAATTGAGGGCGCACTGCTATCATGGCTGGGATTCAGAAAGGGACTTGCGATGGCGCTACCTCGGGTTTTCTTGATATTCAATAAGACGGACTGGCCGTGTTTCACGCGGCAGGATGAAGTCCGTGCGATCGCGGCGGTCGGCCGGAAGCGGGGATTCACAGTGATTGCGGTCAATCGACCGCTGTGCCCGCTGTCGACTGCTATACGGAAGCGGCACCGCGTGAGCGAGTATTTTAGAAAGGAGAGACTCGAACCGATCGCGGAAAATCTCTTTCTGGCGTCCCCAAAGTACTGGCTGAGCGATGTTGTCGCCTGGCGTTATCCGTGGATCACGCGCCGCAATGTGGTGACACTGCGGAAGTGGTACGATCGCGTGCGCACGCAGCTCGGGCTGGGGTCGGAGCCGCCGTTGGTGTGGTACTATCATCCGGTCCAGGGCTATGTCTCACGGTTGTTCCCCGGAGCGCCAACCGTGTACGAGATGTACGATTACCTGGCCGATGCCGGCGACAATCCGGATGTTGTCGGGCAGAGACTGGAGGTTGCTCAGCGATCGCAGGTGGATGTCTTGATCTGCGTTACGCCCTCCCTGCACCAGCGTTATGCTTCCTTTTACAAGAACGCCTGGATATCCGGCAACGGCCTATCGCAGTCAGCACTGAGCCGATTCGAAAGCGACGGCATCACGGTCGACCCGCGCGTGGCGGCGATTGCTCATCCGCGGCTGGGATACGCGGGGGTGATTTCCAAGCGACTGGACTGGCCCTTGCTCCGGGCGCTGGTTGAGCGCAATCCCGCGTGGCAGTTTGTCTTCGTCGGCCGGCAACAGGAGGATTACTGCACACGCTGGCTCGGGTCGGCGCCGAACGTACATTTCCTGGGCGAAGTGGAGCGCGACCATGTGCCGGAGGTTGTGGCCGGATTCGACGTCGGACTGCTCCCCTACCTGCCCAGCGAGTTCATCTGTCACTCGAATCCACTGAAATTTTACGAGGCGGCCGCGGCGGGTGTGCCCTCGGTCTCTGCTCCCAATGACCTACTGGCGAGCTTTCCCGACGAGCTGGTGCGCACGGTCGCGTGCAACCCGGAAGAATGGGAAGCGGCGATTCAAGCGGCCCTGACGCTGCGACCGGCGGACCTGCGGCGGCGCTACGCGGCTGTTCTTGGCGAGCATACGTGGGAGAAGATCGCGGAGCGGGTGGTTGACAACCTGATCGCCGCAGTGTGATCGGCGCGCATCGAGACGCAGAGTCGAGTTGACTCAGCAATTCCGTTGACTTGCGTCTCGCCGGCGGCTATCATGCGCACCAAACTGAGAGGTGAAGATCGTGTGGGTGCTGAAACTGCTCTCGATTCTCGTTAAGCATCGAAAACTGATAATCCTCAACACGCTGATTGTCGTCGTCCTGGCGGCAGCAATTAGCTTTGTCCTACCCAAGCGCTATACCGCGCGGACGACGGTTTTGCCGCCGGAAACCGAGTCGGGGCTAAGCGGGCTGATGGGGCTGTCGACCGGGTTACTGGCCCAGGCTGCATCAAACTTCGCGTTGCCGATCATGGCGACGCCGTCGGACATTTACGCCAGCATGCTCGAATCGGAGACGATTCTGCTGCGGACGATCGACTCGCTGGACCTGATGACAGCTTTCAAGGTCACTACGCGTCACGCCGCGCTGGGCATACTGCGTGATCGAATGTCCGTCAAGGTTGAAATGGACGGCATCGTCGCCGTCGAAGTCGAGGATCGCAACCCCGAGTTGGCGGCGCAGATCGCCAACCGACTCGTGATTTCTCTCGATCAGTTGAAGAAGGAGATGCGCTCCCAGAAGGGCCGCGACTTCAGCCAGTTTTTGCAGCGGCGCTTGAATGAGACCGACAGTTCCCTACGCCGGGCGGCAGACGAGCTGCGGCAGTTCCAGCAGACCCACGGCGCCATCGCACTCGATGTGCAATCGGAGGCGCTGATCAAGACGCTGGCCGAAGAGCGAGCCAAGCTGACGGCAACGGAGATTGATCTGGAGGTATTGCGCAAGCAGCTCTATCCGGAGCACCCCGATATCTTGCGGAAACAGCTACTGGTCAGCGAGCTGCGCAACAGCCTGAGACGTTATGAGATCGGCGCGACGACCCCGCGTGATTCGATTCTGTCGGCGATGGACGTGCCATTGATGCGGGTGCCGGATTTGACGCTGCAACTGGCGGTGCTCACGCGGAATGTCAAGATTTATGAGATGACCTACGAACTGCTGTCGCAGCAGTTTGAGATGGCGCAGTTGCAGGAACGACGCGATACGCCGACGATTTCCGTGCTTGATGTTGCCCGTCCGCCGGTTCAGCCGGTCTGGCCGAAGAAGAAGTGGATCGTGCTGACGGCGGCAGTGCTCACCTTTCTCGCCACCGCCACTTTTGTCACAATCCGGGAGGCGGCAGCCGTCGAAGGCAGCGCGATGGCCTCGTTCGGCGCGGCCGTGCGCACGCTCTGGAGGCAGGTCCGTGAAAAGCCGCTCGGGTGAGCTCAGGACCGGCTAAGTCACCATGGCTTCCACCGCCACCGCCGCCAATCCCCGACCGATCGCTACGCTCGCCGTCATCAATTCTCTGGTGCTGGGCGCCACGGTCTTCCTGGGCCCGCTGGGTGCAACCCTCGCCTTCTTGGGGACTGTCGGTCTGCTGTTCATCCTCTACAGCGAGATGAGTTTCGTGATTCTGATCACCTCGATCTCGCACTTCAGCGACGACATGGGCTACGATTTCGACATCATGAGAGCGGTCAAGTGGCTGTTGCTCGGTGCGGCGCTCCTGGTCACGCTTTGGCAGTTCGCGCTCCGCGAACGGTGGCCGTCGTTGCGGGTGGGGCTCATGGAAAAGTACATGGCCGTTTTCCTGGTCTGGGGACTGGTGTGCTTGTGCTTCGCCGACAGCCCGATGGCCAGCATTGCTGAATTCGGACGGATGATTGCGATGTACGTCGTGTACCTGGTGACGAAAGCGACGATCTACGATCGCCGTCGGGTATATGTGCTTCTGGGTCTACTCACTCTGATCGTCTTTTCCAGTTCGCTTTACTCGCTTTACGCACTATCGCAGGGCCACTACTTCCGCGTGCGCGGCTTCACCAACAATCCCGGAGCCTACGCCCAGATCTTGTCCTTCATCATACCGTTCGTGGTGGTGGCAGCACTGTTAACCCGGCAGAAGTTATTGCGATACTTCCTGGTGACCGTAACGATTACTGGCGTGCTGGCGATGTTCCTCGCCTGGTCGAGGGCGTCAATCATCGGCGCGGTGATACAGGTTGCGGTGTTCCTCGTCGCCGAACGCAAGTATCGGACGCTGGCAGCTTGTGGCGCCCTCGCCGCGCTGCTCTTTATTACCGTCATGACTGTGCCATCGCTCTACGACTTGTTCTACAAGGTCGGTCGCCTTCAGGCCGGGTCAACGCACCGGACGACGCTCTGGAAAGTCGGGCTGCAAGCGGTAGCCGCCAGCCCCGTGGTGGGGCACGGCTTGGAAATGAAGGTGGGAGACGTGTTGCAGCGTGTCTATTGGAACGACCTGTCCGCGGCACATCTCTTCAGGGACGCCTCCGGACGCTACAACCCGCACAATCAATATCTCCAGTCGGCCGTTGCCAGCGGGATTCCCGGACTGGTCATCTTCATCGCGTTCATGTATTATCTCATCCGCAACGGAATTCGCGATTTTGTCCAAGCGCGGGGCACACCCCGGCGACACTTCCATACGGCGATGTTAAGCGTGTCGATCAGCCTCGTCTTTATCAGTTTCTTCGCCAATGCACCGATGTTCGCTTCCGGATCGATGGCGAATTATTTTTGGATCACGTTGGGGATGGTCGAGGCCGTCAAGGATCACGATATCGCCGTTTAAGGCTTCGCCGCTTTGGCCAGTTGGTCGAGCCGCTTGCGACTAGCCTTCAGTTTGTCTGCTTGCCTCTGTTTGACATCGTCATTGACTGGATACGCCAGCAACGCGGTCAGGTCTGCGCGTTCGGCGTCTGACTGGAGCGTCTGACCGAAAATCTCCGCGCGGTGGTAGCGGCACTCGATCAAGTTAAAGTAGTTCTGCGTCGAGTCGGATTCGAGGGAAGTAATGATCGCGCCGAAATAGTCGAGCGCCTCATGGTAGCGGCCGGCGGCGTAACTCGAGAAGGCGAGCCCCCACGTGACGAGGCGGCTGTTGGGATAGCGGGCGTGAAGCCGTTCGGCGCAGGCGAGTGCGCGCCCGGGCTGCTTGCGGTGAAGCTGAATCCACACGAGCGAGTTAAGCGCCAGGTCGCCGGAAAAGAGGGACGAATCGACGGCGAGTTCGAGTTCGCGCACGCCGTCATCCTTGCGATCGCCGACCAGCGGAAACCAATTGATGAATTCCGTTTTGGCGGATTTCCAGTAATGGTAGGTGCCCAGGCCAAGGTAGGCGTCGTACAAGGCGGGATTGGTTTTGAGAGCCTCGAGGTAGGCGCCTTTCGCCTTGAGCCCGCGGCGCATCGCCGACCACCAACCCCCGGCTTTGGCCTCCAGCGAGGCGATGTAAGCGTGCGCATTGCCGATGGTCAGATATGCCCAGGCGGAGTCGTGGCCGCGTTTGAGAGCATCCTCGGCCAGGTCGATGGCATGTTCGGCGTCGCTCTCGAATTTCTCTTTTCCGTCGTATTCTTCCCGATCGAGCATCTCGGCATGATCGACGCCCGCCAGGTAGAGCCGCGCAGCGAAGTCGTTGGCTTCGCGATCGACCAGGTGCTGGAAAACCAAACGCGCCGAGTCGAACTGCTCGGTCATGGTGAAGGCGATGCCGCGGCGGAGTTGGCCTACGTAAGCAGAGTCGAGCGTGAAAGCCGTTGAGCCGGTCGAGCACACCAGCATCACGAGAAGAGCAAGTCGAAGGCACAACATGGCGCGATGATGGCGATTCATCATTGATTATACAAGGCGAAATGTGTTTGTTGGACGAACACCCTCACCCCTGCCCCCTCTCCCAAGGGGAGAGGGGAGTAGGCGTCATCCCCGCGAAGGCGGGGAGCCAGCCGATCATCAGGGCGCAGGGATCCTGACCTACGAGTGCACCGCACCCTCACCCCTGCCCCTCTCCCAAAGGGAGAGGGGAAGAGGTTTGGCGCAGAGTGGACGGCTGGAGTGAGGCGCTCAGAGTTGAATGAGACGGGGCGCTTGGCGGATAGATTCGAAATAAGTAAAACGTGGAGATAGATCATGATCGACTTTGAACTGACCGACGACCACCGCAGCGCGCAGCAGATGGCGCGCGACGTGGCGCACAAGTACCTGAAACCCCACATCGCCGAGTTGGATCGCGCCGGCAAGAATGACCCGGAGTTCATCAAGCGGCTCAAGGATGCGGAATTGCTCGGAGTTTGCATCCCGCAGAAGTACGGCGGCATGGGGCTGGATTACATCTCGCTGGGACTGGTGTGCGAGGAAATGGAGTATATCGACACCTCCGCGCGGGTGATCTTCTCAGTGCATATCGGGCTGAATTCCCTGACGCTGTTGACCTGGGGCAACGAAATGCAGAAGGAGAAGTACCTGATTCCGCAGGCGAAGGGCGAAAAAATCGGGACGTTCGGGCTGACCGAGCCGGCGGCGGGATCGGATGCGGTCGGGATTCTCACGACTGCGAAGAAGGTGGGCAACAAGTATATCCTCAACGGCGAGAAGATGTGGATATCGTTGTCGGAAGTCGCCGACATGTTTTTGATCTTTGCCTGGACCGACACCGACAAGCAGAAAAAGCGCGATCACACGGGGCTGTCGGCGTTTATTGTCGAGCGCAGTTTCAAGGGCGTAACGACCGGTTCGATCGCGGGCAAACTGGGTGTGCGCGCGGGCAAGACGGGCTGGATCGCGCTGCAAGATGTCGAAGTGCCGGCGGAGAATCTGCTCGGCTTCGAGGGCGAGGGGTTCAAGATTGCCATGTCGTGCCTTGACGGCGGGCGTTACACGGTGGCAGCAGGATCGACGGGGTTGATCAAGTCGTGCCTGGATGCCTGCAAGGATTATGCGCTCACGCGCAGGACATTTCAGCAGCCGATTGCGGCGCACCAACTGGTGAAGGAGATGTTCGCCGAGATGATCTACGGTTACGAGGCGGGTCAATATCTGTGGATGAAGGTCGGCTGGCTGCGCAACAAGGGGATTCGTTCGACGCGCGAAACCTCGCTGGCCAAGTGGTTTTGCACCGATCAGGCGGAGAAGGCGGCCTACAATGCGGTGCAGATACACGGGGCGTACGGCTTCTCAGATGAGTATCCGGTGGAACGGTTCTTCCGCAACTCCAAGGGCGCGGCGATTTACGAAGGCACGCGCGAGATTCACAAGCTGATGCAGGCGGATTATTATCTGGGTTTCCGCAGCGATCACGAGGTGCGCTGTTTGCCGCCGAAATGGGAGGGGTAG